>JAUVSB010000004.1 GCA_030597275.1 Gammaproteobacteria bacterium | reverse complement strand
GCTCACGAGCTGCCAGATATGGTTGAAGATGATTCTAGTGCAGTATTGTTAAAACACTGATTTACACCTCCTCCGGTTTTATATGCCCTGCCTTTTAGCAGGGCTTTTTTTGAGTATTTTTTCTTTCCTCTTTGACCTGATTCATCCTGCCTTCGCTTGTCAAACCTCCATCAGGCATTTATGCTGTCATCATTCCAATAGATTAAAAACTAGCAATAAATGATTGGGAAATGACTTATGTTGACTTCAAAGCTTACCAGAAGGCAGTTCAATCAATTCCTGGCAAGTGGCCTGTTAGCGGGGTGTTCGCCTGCATACGGGAAGACTGAAAGTCATCACAATCAAATACCCGGCAAGGGGGATCCTGTTCGATTGCAGGTTGCCGCCATCCAGATGACTCCCATACTTGGTGATGTTACTTCAAATTTAAAACAGGCAGAACATCTGATTCGACAGGCTTTGCGCCAGGGATCCAGATGGATAGTCCTGCCAGAAATGTTTACTTCAGCCGCAGCATTCCATGACGATATGCTAAAAGCGATACAGCCGCTTGAAGGCGCACCTCTTCAGCTGCTGAAAAAACTCGCTCGCGAAGGCAATGCCACTATCGGCGGTTCTTTTCTTGCTGAACGCAATAAGCAGGTCTTTAATACCTTTGTACTCGTTTTTCCTGATGGCTCATTCGTACAGCACGACAAGGACCTGCCAACCTACTGGGAAAACTGCTATTACCAGGGCGGTAATGATGATGGTGTGCTAGCGACACCCATAGGCCCGGTGGGTTCAGTTCTATGCTGGGAACTTATACGATCGCAAACACCCAGGCGCTTGTTTAACAGGGTCCGCATGGTCGTCAGCAGCTCTTGCTGGTGGACATTACCTGATGATGCCGACCCCGATAGTCCGCGCTGGGCCGCTAACCTGAGGATGTTACAGGAAGCGCCGCCACGCCTGGCAAAAATGCTTGGTGTACCGGTTATCCAGGGCTCACATGCAGGTTATGGTACAGGTTTTTTTAGGCCTGAGCTGCCTGACAGGCCCTATAAGTCCAACCATCTTGGCGAAACAACGATAGGAAATGCGGATGGCAAAGTGCTGGAAAAGTTGTCACATAATAGGGGTGAGGGCGTCGTAACCGCTGAGATTGAAATTCAACGCAAGCCTGTACCTACTGAACCTATACCTGATCGTTTCTGGATTCCAAAGGAGATGCCTGACGAATGGAATGATGCCTTTACGCGCTGGTTTGAGCGTGGCGCCGACTATTATGAATTAGTGACCAGACCTTATTTAGAAACCGGGCAAATTAATGAGTACACCCCCGAATACCTTCGGTAAGCGGCCTTTGTTCAAAGACCATTTTTCGCATGACTCCGGCTCATATTCAAAGCATCGGCCGACCTACCCAGATGCGCTATTTTCCTATTTATCATCAATCACAAAGGATCATAATCTTGCATGGGACTGTGCAACAGGTTCAGGTCAATCGGCCATTCGTCTTGCGCAACACTTCAATAAGGTCATTGCTACAGATGCCAGTGAAACGCAAATCAAGCATACACAAAAACAGGAAGGTATTAGTTATAGTGTCGCCAGGGCCGAAAACTCTGGAATTAAAGCCAGGAGCCTGGATCTAATTACCGTTGCACAGGCTCTACACTGGTTTGATATTACCGCTTTCACATCTGAAGTTGATCGAACCCTGAAAGAGGGCGGTATACTGGCAGTGTGGAGCTACAACTTATTGACGCTACAAGCCGATATAGATGAACAGATCAATTATTTATATAGCAAAGTTCTAAACAAATATTGGCCTGCAGAACGGCGCCTCGTTGAACAGGGTTATAAAACTATAAATTTTCCATACGATGAATTAACAACCCCAAAGTTCAGCATGAGCTTGAACTGGAGCTTTGCACAACTGATTAGCTACCTGTCTACCTGGTCAGCCGTCAAAATCTATCTTTCTGAAAATAAAAGTAATCCGATTGAAATAGTACAAAACAAATTGTTAAAACTATGGGGAAACCCGGATACTGAGTTGACTGTTAACTGGCCATTAACTGTCAGAGTCTGGCAGAAGTCCTGACTTCAACATGATCCACTTTACTGCTAAACAAGGTTAAAACTATGATCACTGCACTTTATGCTTCATTACTCGCCTTGCTGATAGTCTGGCTTTCACTGAATGTCATCAAGGCCCGCCGCAAACATAAAATTCGTTATGGTGATGGCGACAACAAACAGCTTATTTGTGCCAGAACCGCTCATTCAAATACCGTTCAATATACTCCCCTGGCTTTGCTACTACTGCTCATGCTCGAAATAAATCATGCAAGTATCTGGTTGATACATATACTTGGAGCCTCGCTGCTAATCGGTCGGATCATCTACGCTCATGCTCTATTGAAAGAAAGGCATTCCGGTCGCGTAACGGGCATGAAAATCACACTCTATACACTAATGGCACTGGCCATTCTGAACCTTATCTACTTACCCTATGACAAGTTACTAAACCTGTGACGGGACGAGCATAACAACATGGCAAAACAATACCCCGGCATAACCGAAAACCTTGCTGCATTCATCACTGAACAAAAAATATTTTTTGTCGCGACCGCTGCAAAACAGGGCCGTGTGAATGTCTCACCAAAAGGAATGGACTCTCTACGGGTTCTGGATGATAAACGTGTAATTTGGTTAAATGTCACTGGCAGCGGTAACGAAACATCAGCACATATTCAGCAAGTTAATCGCATGACCCTCATGTTTTGTTCCTTTTCCAGTGAGCCGATGATACTTCGACTCTATGGTAAAGTTACAGAAATTATGCCGGCTGACAAAGACTGGAATGAGCTTTATTCATTATTTACTCCTTTGCCAGGTTGTCGCCAGATCTATGATATGGAAATCGATTTAGTTCAAACTTCCTGTTGCATGGCTGTACCTCTGTTTGACCATGCTGGTGAACGGGCACAGTTAAACAACTGGGCAGAGAAAAAAGGTGAGGAGGGGATCAGGCAATACTGGAAGGAAAAAAATCAGTTAAGCCTGGATGGCTATCCAACTAATATCATGAAAAAATGAGCTGACAGAACAAAATAAAAAAGGAAAATAATTATGGTTACGGGAACTGAAAAGATGACAAAACAACTATTTGAAAGTATCGATAATCAGGATGCTGAAGCTTTCCTGGCCTTTCTTAGCGATGACGTAAAATTTCGCTTTGGCAACGCAGCTCTCGTTACGGGAAAATCTGCAGTAGGTGAGGCCGTTAGTGGTTTTTTTCCAGCGTCAAGGCAATTCATCACAGACTCATTAAAACCTGGGCCGAGGAGGGTAGCATCATCTGTCATGGCACAGTTACATACACCCGTCATGATTCGACGACACTAAGTGTTCCCTTCGCGAACATCCTTACTATGGAAAACTCCTTGATCAGGGACTACATGATATTTGTGGACATCAGCAATCTATACGAAAGGACTTAGGCCGCCCGGCTGCTGATTTGTACAGGCGACGTGATTTAACCCTGTTCTAACTTGCTCTTGCAGCCTATGCAGTAACGCACGGCAGGATCGAATTGCAGACGTTTCTCAGCTATTTCTTCACCACATACTTCACAAAAACCGTAGTCTCCCGACTCTATCTTGCTAAGTGATTCATCGATATCCAGCAACGATTGCTCACGCCGCCGTGTAGCCTCCTGCAGCATAGCCTGTGACTGCAGAGCATCCATTCGAGACAGGCGGCCAACGCTGGTCTGATCCAGCTTTACAGTACCGGCAGCGCTCTTTCCACTATCAAGAACTTCCAGTATTTCCTGCCGTTGCTGCTGCAGCAGTTTCCTGAAACGATCTGTATTCATGCGTTTAAGGGCACCGCTATTAATTCATTCCCCATTAAGAATGCTTGCCAGCATTGCGCCATCGACTGGCGAGAGTTCGTGTGTAGATGGCACAGTAATGACTTTCGCTCGCCCGGCTATTGCGACAACATTATTCAGATCCTGGCTTATACCCGGCACCATCCAGTCACCGGACATGGTCAGACTCTGGCCGCGCACAATAGCAATATACTCTAGCTCCGGGTGTGGCTGTGTATTTAACCAGCCCAGATAGGTGCCCGGCGTTGCCGGTAGCAGATCAATGAGTAAATGGCGGGAACGTTTTACCGTGTTGTAACCTTCACCGGCAAAAAAATCTGCTGCCATACTAAATGGCCACGGGACATCTGTGGCATTCAATGCCTGAATCGTTCTTTCTGTACCAAGATTCGGTCCGGCTATTGAAATGAGTCGTTTTACGCCTGTCGCATTGCCTTTTACTAACACTGTTCTGGCGACAATTGCTCCTGCAGAATGCCCGATTAAAGTGATCGGTTCCAGCGGATAGCGCTGCTGTATATCATTTATGGCGGTGCCAAGTAAGCCGGCCTGCAGGAGGACAGGGGCCTCTGATGGCAGATCGACAACAAACACCTTGTTTGTGCCCGGTTTATCAGGGGTGGCAAAATATTGCACCCTTGAGCCAATAGAGGAATACAGACCCGCTCTTGACCAGCCGTTTTGCTGCAGAATTGCAGATACTCCGCTAGCTTCCCAGGCCTGGGCGCCGCTATGGTAACCATGAATTAGCACTGCAACCTCAGCCATAACCGGTGCTGGCAGCAACAGGCTCAAAAACAAGCTTAACTTGCCGTAAAATGATAGCGTTTTCATAGGACTCACTCCTGCTATACAGGCAAATAATTGTTGACCTATACCAGATCAACCGTAATAGTAATGCGAATATTATACATCGCTAACCAGGCAATTTACTTGATATCATCCCTATGAATCAGGCTTCAATTAATCACTTCAACAAACAGCTTCTTCATCTGCCCGATGAGCTTCAGCTGGAAGTGGCTGCCATCTTTAATGAAATTGTCGATCAATTACCTGAACCATCGATGAATACCCCGGACTGGGTCGGTGCTTTACCAGCGGTATTCAGTAGCAGCCTGTTTATTGTCAGCCTTATCCGCAGGGATCCTGCATATTTAAATGAACTCATTGACAATGGCAGCCTGTTTGCGCCATTAGATACAGATTTCTTATCATCAAGCATCAAGGCCTCTCTTGCCAATACAGAAGATGAGAATGATCTCATGAGGCACCTACGTTATACACGCAATCAGGCAATGTTACATATCGCTTTTCGTGACCTTGCAGGCTGGGCATCGCTGCAAGAAACGATGACCAGTATCTCTCGAACTGCTGAAGTAATTCTTTCCGCCACACTATCTCGAACATATGAACTGGTAAGTAAAAAAACCGGCGTCCCCATTGGGTCGGAAACAAATAAATCACAAAAAATGCTTATCCTCGGTATGGGCAAACTCGGTGGCGGTGAACTAAATTTTTCTTCTGATGTAGATCTTATCTTTTGTTTCCCCGAAAACGGAGAAACAGATTCAAACCGGCCCATCTCTAACAGCGAGTTCTTTATTCGCCAGACCCGGTTATTTATCAAGTTACTAACAACCCAGACTGCCGATGGTTTTGTCTATCGAATTGATACGCGGCTAAGGCCAAATGGTGACAGCGGCCCTCTTTGTCTGTCATTTGCAGCTATGGATAATTACTATCAGTTGCATGGCAGAGACTGGGAGCGTTATGCCTTCATCAAGGCTAATGTTGTTGCGGGTGACAGGAGCGACGGAAAACAGCTGCTAGAGAATCTGCGACCTTTTATTTATCGTAAATATCTGGATTTTGCTGCTGTTGAATCAATTCGTGACATGAAGGAAATGATAGAACGCGAGCTGATTCGAAAAAAGGAAATTCAAAAAAACATTAAACTGGGGCCCGGGGGAATACGTGAAGTTGAATTTATTGCCCAGGCACATCAGTTGATTCGTGGTGGCCGAAACAAGAGCCTGCAGCAAAGAAGTTTACTTACAGTTCTCAATCAACTTTTCAAATCTGGCCTGATCTCTGAGAATGAATTGAATTCACTAACACAGGCCTATGAGTTCCTGCGCCGATGTGAAAACAGGTTACAAATGTACGCCGATCAGCAATCCCATAATCTTCCTGACGAACCTCGACAGCAAAGAATTCTTGCCCATGCTATGGGTTATACCGATTGGCCATCATTTCACGATAAGCTACGCCTGCATCGGCAGAACATCCACCAGATATTTCATGATCTGTTTATGACAACGGCTAACCCGGACCAAAATGAGCATACACGCAAGCTGTCAGAACTATGGAACAATGAACTCGACGATGAAACCGCCTGTGATTTGCTGGCGAAGAATCATTATCAGCAGACCCCTGAGCTCTATTCACGACTGCAGAACCTACGAACAGGCTCCCTCTATCACAGCCTGAGCACTTCGGCAAAGGATCGTCTTGATCGCTTACTACCCGTTTTGCTGTATGAAGTAGGGCTTACAATGGACGAAACTATAGCGGCACCAGATAAGGGAGCAAGCGCTGATGATACGATCATACGCTGCCTTGAATTGCTGTCGTCAATTGTCCGCAGACCCGTTTACCTGTCTTTATTACTTGATAACGAGGCATTGAGGCATCGACTGATACGCCTGACCAGCGCCAGTCCCTATGTGTCTATATTGATAAATCGCCACCCCGTACTGCTCGATGATCTGCTTATTGGTTACACCCTGGAAGATTTCGCAAAGACGAGTCTTATATCCCAGCTTCAGAGGGAGCTTTCAACCGTAGCGCAGGGTGACCTCGAGCAACAAATGACTCTACTGCGGGAGTTTCATCACAGTAAGCATCTCGCTGTCGCTGCCCTGGGGATCTCGACAAATCTATCTGCCAGAGAAACTGGATACTCTCTCTCTGCTATTGCAGAAGCCTGTGTAATAGAAAGCCTGAAAATCAGTATTAGCAATATTATTACTAGCCACGGCTTACCGGCTTCTTGCGACTCGAGTAAGATTCCTTTCTGTGTCATCGCATATGGCAAACTCGGAAGTCGTGAACTTGGTTTTGGCTCAGATCTTGATCTGGTTTTTATTTCCGAAAGTCTTGACGAAACAACAAAAACAAGCGGCCCGAGAAAAGTTTATATTCCACAGTTCTTTGCTCGAATTGGCCAGCGCCTGGTTCACATCATTTCAACACGCACTGCAGCCGGGCGCTTATATGAAATAGATATGCGCCTGAGACCTAGCGGAGACTCCGGATCATTAGTCACCACTATCAAACGCATGCAGGGCTACCAGAGGGAAAAGGCATGGACATGGGAACATCAGGCCCTGGTAAGGTCGCGTGTTATTGCCGGTGATATAGCCCTGGCTGAGAAATTCAATGCATTGCGAAAGGAAATACTTGCACGCTCACGCGATGATAAAAAACTGCAAAAAGACATCGTTGAAATGCGTGAAAAGATGCGATCGACTAAAATTTCCAGAGTTAGTGGAAAATTTGATCTGAAACAGGGCTATGGAGGTATCGTTGACATCGAATTTATGGTGCAATATATGGTTCTGCGCTGGGCACATGAATACCCACAGCTGACTACTCATACTGAGACGCTGGAATTGCTGGATACTCTGGTGAATCTGGAGTTATTAGGGCAGGAGCAGCATCGTATTTTATCCGCTGCATTTTCCAACTGGTTAGAAAAAAGCTATCAGTTGAAACTAAATGAACTCAATACGGTCATTTCTGACAGTGTAGATATACCATTACGTCGTCAGGTTGCTGATATCTGGGACAAGATGTTTCCCCGCAATGCCGGGATGTACATAAGGAGAAAAAATAATGTCGATGGCTGACCGTGACGGTGTCATCTGGTATGACGGTCAACTGGTTCCCTGGCGTGAAGCCACTACCCATGTTCTGACCCATACCCTGCACTATGGACTGGGCGTTTTTGAGGGTGTGCGCGCTTACGATGCAGAGGGAGGGCCCGCTATATTTCGCATGCAGGATCACACAAAGCGCTTGTTTCGCTCCGCGCATATCCTGCAGATGAATATACCTTTTAGTCAGGAAGAACTGAACGATGCTCAGTGCCAGGTAGTACGTGAAAACGGTTTAAAAAATGCCTACCTGAGACCGATGTGTTTCTATGGGCCAGAAGGTATTGGCCTGCGTGCAGACAATCTACAAACACATACCATCATTGCAGCATGGGACTGGGGTTCATATCTCGGTGAAGAAGGTTTACAAAAAGGTATTCGTATCCGCACTTCTTCTTTTACCCGCCACCATGTCAACATCACCATGTGCAAAGCCAAATCAAACGGCAATTACACGAACTCAATACTGGCCCTGCAGGAAGCTCGTGCCGATGGTTATGATGAAGCCTTGCTGCTTGATCCAGAAGGTTATGTCGCCGAGGGCAGCGGGGAAAATATCTTCATTATCCGCGATGATGTTGTTTATACACCGGAACTGACTTCTGCACTGGATGGAATTACGCGGGATACGATCATCCATTTTATTGATGAACTGGGTCTCAAACTGGTAGAAAAACGCATCACTCGAGATGAAGTGTACATCGCCGATGAGGCATTTTTTACCGGTTCTGCTGCTGAAGTAACACCAATACGCGAACTAGATAATCGGCAAATTGGCGAGGGTGGCAGGGGCCCGATCACAACTAAACTTCAGGCCATGTATTTCGACCAGATTCATGGTCGCAGAAACAGCCACCCTGAATGGTTGACCAGGGTCTATTAAAGAAAAGCATCAAAGAGGTTCAAATCTATGCAAAATTCAACGAGTGGCCAGAGTGGTGGCACCGAAAAAAAGACAACTGGGGAAATTCATTTCATCAGCAAACAGGACTTACCCATATCCTGCCCACTACCCAGCGCAAGCCAATGGAATGCACATCCTCGTGTCTTTTTGACTCTGGATGCTGATGGCAAGGCTAGATGCCCTTATTGCAGCACTGTCTATATCCTGCAACAGGAAGATTAATCCCGCGAGGGATGTTTTGTTGTGAAAACTGCTGAACGGATTCTTGTGGTCGGTCCATCATGGGTCGGCGACATGATGATGGCCCAGTCACTATTCATCCTGTTAAAGCGTTTAAACCCAGACTGCCGCATTGATGTACTTGCCCCAGCCTGGTCATTGCCCTTACTGGCACACATGCCGGAAGTTTCAGACTCAATAGTTTCCCCGTTCCAGCATGGTGAAGCGAGTCTTCGTCAGCGCTATTTGCTTGGAAAATCACTGCGCGACCGCCGCTATGGCCAGGCAATTATTTTACCGAACTCATTAAAATCAGCACTGGTTCCATTCTGGGCACAGATCCCAATCCGTACAGGTTTTCGTGGTGAAATGAGGTACGGCCTGGTAAATGATGCAAGGAAACTGGATCGTGTAGCCTTACCCAAAACTGTCATGCGCTTTGCATCACTGGCGATACCTGCTATGCAGCCGCTTTCCGATGTTCCATTGCCACGATTACAAACTGATGAGCAGGAAGTAAACACCAGCTTCAAAAATTTAAACCTCGCTATCAGCGATGCGCCTGCACTGGCTCTATGCCCCGGTGCCGAATACGGGCCAGCCAAGCAGTGGCCTGCAAAACACTTTGCACAGCTGGCAAATGTGCGACTTGAGCAGGGCTGGCATGTCTGGTTGCTGGGGTCAGATAATGACACGGAAGTCTGCAACAAGATAAACTCTGCTACGAAAAACCGGTGCAATAATCTTGCGGGTAAAACAGAACTAGGACAGGTCATTGATTTAATGTCCCGGGCATCTGCCATCGTCTCAAATGACTCTGGCCTAATGCATATAGCCGCTGCGCTGGATAAACCCCTGGTAGCTATCTATGGCTCATCTGACCCGGGCTTTACACCCCCTCTATCCAATAAGATGGAAATATTAACCCTGTCACTTTCCTGCTCCCCCTGTTTCAAGCGCCAATGTCCGTTGGGTCACCTTGATTGCCTTAACAAGCTAGGACCTGAGATGGCAGACAATGCGATAACTTCATTGCTAATGGATAAAAGTAATGACTGACTGGACATCAATAGATCTTGCTCAAATTCGACAGCATTCCACTGCCACATACCGCAAAGCACACGGCTCAAGGCCTGACGTCCTGCTAATAAATATTGATGGTGATGAAGCGGTACTTAAAGACTACACCCATAGTGACACCTGGTTCAGGCGACTCATCGCGCCATTATTGGTCATTCGTGAAGTTCGCTCTCTAAAAAAGCTCGATGGTGTTACTGGTGTTCCTCGCCTGTATCATGTCTATAACCGGCTTTGCTTTCTCGTTGAATCTGTTAATGGTATTGCCGCCAGTCAAATGCAAAAAGATACTCTCGACAATGATTTTTTTGAGCGCATGAATAAGGTATTAGATGATGTTCACGAAAAGGGGGTTACCCATTGTGACCTTCGCAGTGCCGGCAATACATTAATAACCGAAGATCATCAGCCCTGGCTGGTTGATTTTGTTGCCAGTATTCATCAGAGCAGTCGCTGGAATATTATTGGGCGCTGGGTTTTTGATCAATTTGTTGAAGCAGATTACGGTGCGGTATTAAAACTCAAGAACAGGCTGGCCCCAGAGCACCTTACTAAAGATGAGCTCGACCAAATCTTACATCCCCACTCTATAGTGGAAAGGATGGGCAGAAAAATGGGGCGGTCCGTACGGTTTATTACGCGAAACCTTTTTCCAAGTAAACACAAATAAGGCACCCTTAATACTACACGCCTCGTATTCTGAAAACTTTTGCTTTTAAGATATATTTTGGTACATGATTATCTGTTTTTATAACGCAATACCCTCTTTTCAATCAAGTGCCAGGACAATATCGAAAATAACAATGTAAATGAATATGTCACAATAAAATGCACAATAATATGTAAATTCGGCAACATCTGCTCAATTGATTGCTGTATTGGGTAGCCATATATATATAAATACCATATGAGTAGTCTCCCAGCTTATTAAACTTTCGAATAAACCCTTTCGGTACGTATGCAAGATATATGATTGTCACGTCCTACATCATAGATGGTGACAATATTCTCATGCTGAAACTGACCACCCATGACCGCTTCAGTATAAAAATACTGGCCTGCTTTTATATTCTTATCTATTGAATTATCTGTCACCTTGGGGACTTTTATTGCAACCTTTCGTTGCAAAACAGGGTCAAAGGCCGTGTATACAATACCTGCTGCACCTTCTCCCAGCTTACCGTTTATCTGGTAACGACCAATTGATGATTTCTTATCTGGCATTTGCTCCTCGCTATAGAAGCATCATATACAAGCTGAGGAAAAAATGCTGAATATATTCATGCAAATACTACTTTCCAATACAGAAGGAACTGAATATTTTACCAAGCAGATCTTCCGTAGTGAATTCACCCGTGATTGTATTCAGGGCTTTTTGCGCCTGCCTGCAGTCTTCAGCAAGCAGCTCAAGCTGAATTCCCTGCTGCAGGTGAGTCGCTGCATTACTTAAACTCTGCTGGGCCTCTAATAAGGCTTCGATATGCCTGCGTCTGGCTGTAAATACACCCTCAGCGACTGAGTCTGTCGCGATGACGTCTTTAAGGTGTCGGTAAAGTAAATCTACCCCGGCTCCAGACTTAATAGAAAGCAATATTTCACAATGATTATCACTACATATTAATTCCGGATCTTTATTAAGCAAATCAATTTTATTTCTTATTATCGTTACCGGCGTCTCTTTAGTTATATACGCAAGTAATTCATTTTTTGTTTCCTGATCATATTCGGCTTCGTCAATTATTAGCAAAACCCTGTCTGCTTTTTCAAGTTCTCTTTGTGCGCGCCTGACGCCTTCTGACTCAATACTATCTGATGTATGTCTAAGACCTGCTGTGTCTGTAACATCTATGGCCAGCCCATCGAGGTCAATTCTGTCCCGTATTATGTCGCGGGTCGTTCCTGCCTGATCACTAACTATAGCAGTATCACTTTTTGTTAATGTATTCAGTAAGCTTGATTTGCCAGCATTTGGCCGACCGGCCAACACAAGGTGAAACCCATCTCTAAGAAGGTTCCCTCTGTTTGCTGTCAACAACAGCTTGCCGACTGTATCTTTTAATACTGCTAATCGTTGTTCAAATTCCAATACAGGTAAATCATCAATCTCTTCATCAGGGAAATCCATATATGCTTCAGCTAACATTCTTAAATGCACAAGCTTATCGACTAACCGATGAATCTCTAGTGAAAACTCACCCTGCAATGATCGCATGGCGCCACGAGCTGCCGAGCGTGTCTGGCTCTCAATAAGATCTGCAATCGCCTCCGCCTGGGTAAGGTCGATCTTCCCGTTTAAAAATGCGCGTTCTGAAAACTCACCGGCCCTGGCCTGGCGGCAGCCCAGGCTGAGTACATGCTCAAGCAGCATATCCAGAACCACCATACCTCCATGGCCCTGTAACTCCAGAACATCCTCACCTGTGAACGAATTGGGGGCAGGAAAATAAATAAGTAAAACCTGATCAATCAGGCGTTGCTGATGATCAGTGATACCTGTCAGTGTTGCTTTTCGTGGTTCAAGCTTTTCGGGATAAAGCTGCTGCAGTATCTCGCTGGTCGCGGAACCTGAAATACGAATAACCCCGACACCCGCGTTACCACGGGGAGTGGCAATCGCAGCGATGGTGTCGGTCTTATCTTTAGTCAAAGAATTCTACAGTCAAAAATAGTATCAGATTTACACACCCATCTTCTTATTGATTGTGTATTGCTGGGCAATAGTCAATAAGTTGTTTACCGTCCAGTACAACACCAGGCCTGACGGGAAAAACAGGAAGAAAAAAGTAAAGACGATCGGCATCGCCATCATTATTTTCTTCTGCATGGGATCCATGGCAACCGCACTGAGCAGTTGCTGTGCTAGCATTGACACACCCATAAGTATAGGCAGAACGAAATAGGGGTCAGGTGCTGAGAGGTCATGAATCCATAGTATCCATGGCGCCTGGCGCAGCTCTACACTTTCCAGCAGTGCCCAGTACAGGGCAATAAAAACGGGTATCTGAATCAGTACTGGCAGACAGCCGCCCAGGGGATTTATCTTTTCCTCCTTGTACAATTTCATCATTGCCTGATTTAACTTTTGCTTGTCATCAGCATAACGCTCTTTCAGGGTTTTTATCCTCGGCGTCATCTTCCTCATGTTTGCCATAGATTTATGGCTAGCAGCTGACAATGGAAAGAACACCAGCTTAATCATCATGGTTAAAATAATAATTGCCCAGCCCCAGTTACCGACAACTGAATGAATCTTGTTGAGTAACCAGTATAGCGGTGACGAAATAACGGTTAACCAGCCATAGTCTACGGTAAGTTCCAGCCCGGGGGCTGCTGCTTTAAGTCTACTTGTCTCTTTGGGCCCGATATACAGGGAAGTTGAAAGCTCACCGGCCATACCCGGTTGAATATTTACGGGTACGAGTGATTTATATCCAAAGAAGAAGTTATTTCCTGCTACTTTATTGCTAAAAATTTCGTATTTCTTATTATCTTCTAATAACCAGGAACCAACAAAGTAATGTTGCAACATTCCTACCCAGCCATTTGTTGTCAAGATCGATATATTTTCATCTGACATGTCTGAAAAGCTGAATTTTCTATATTTTTCCTGTTTATCAAAGATAGCACCGCCGGTATAACTTGGAACCATAGTGGCCGGATTAAATGAGCCTTGTGAGTCAATCTGGGTGCGTTTAAACTGATTATACTGATAACCTATCCATGCTGTGGCACTGGGATTAAAAACCTTATAGCTGATATCGACAATATAGCTGTCTCTGTGGAAGGTATAGATCTTTTTATAGGTGATACCATCTGCTGAGTTCCAGACAAACTCCACATTCAGTTTGTCCTCATTTTCAGACAATTGGTATGACTTCTTTGAGCTTGTATAAAGCGTCTTGTGTGTTGGGAATTCCCGCCCCTGCACCAGTAAACCACCCTGGGCCATGTATATCTCCTGGCCCTGGTCATTCATTAACTGGAATAAATCATCCGGGTGGTCAATATCTACGGTATATTTTTTTAGCCATACTTTATTTAATCCGGCACCGTAGGTATTAATTTCAACTTTCAATAAGTCCGTTTCAACCAGCACCACCTCACCTTCGGCTCCCTTACTTAATGAAGGCCTTAAAGTGTCTTCTGACACAGCTGGAGCATCAGAACTAAAGCTGGGTGTTTCCGGGATAACACCTTTATCAATCTCATCCGTGCTCACAGTATCACGTGAAATTTGCACCGGCTGTTCTGGCGAGCTGTACTCTACCCATGATTGCCATAGCATAAGAAACAGAAACCCTAGTACAACAAAAAGTATTAACCTCTGATTATCCATCTAAATGTTCCTTATGCTTGCAGGGTACGTAATCCAGGCCACCCGCGTTCCACGGGTTGCATCGAATTATTCGGTGAATAGACATCCAGCCACCACGAAGTACGCCGTATTCTGTAATTGCAGTAGCTGCATATTCTGAACAAGTGGGGTAAAAGCGGCAGTGTTGCCCAAATAATGGGCTTATCCAGCGTTTATAAAATTTCAATATGCTTACAGGAATACTACGCATTTTCTGAAATTTTTCGCCAGTGTGCATCTATTGATGATCGAAGGGCTGACTGTGTGGCAGAAGCAGCACAAAATTTTGCTACAACTACACAATCCATGCCACTAATTAACTCTTTATTTAAACGGAAGGACTCCCTGATTTGTCTCTTGATCCGGTTCCTTACCACAGCCTTTTTTGATACTTTCCTGGAAACCGCGATTCCCAGTCTCGCGTATCCTAGCGTGTTTGCACAGCAGACAACCAGGAAAAATTTTCCATGCTTGCGGGAACCGTTAGAGAACACGTGACCGAAATCTGCCGAGTTAAGCAGCCTGCTCGATTTGTCAAAAGTCCCGGACACGTAGACATCATGTATCAGGCGCTTAGTGAAGCCCGCCCTCTGGCTCGCCTGGCATTGATAATTGCACGACCGCTGCGGGTTTTCATTCTTGCACGAAATCCGTGGCGACGTTTACGTTTTAAAACACTTGGCTGAAATGTTCTTTTCATGATCTCTGTCTTCGAATTAATCTAGCCCAAAAGCCTTTGTTCGGGCCAAAGCCAGAAAGGATGTCGGTCTATATGTAAAAGGGCGGAAAATGTACTTTTTGTTGACTAATATGTCAACCAATAATTCACTTTTTAGCAAAAAGCTTCAAATAAAATTTTATGCGATTGCCTGTGGATAACTCTAAATCTATTCGTTAAACTAAGATGTTCCACCGGATGCAAGTTTTTACCTGTGGTAATACTACTATAAAAGACACAATATAGAATATAATAATATAACCATTTGATTATATTATATTAATCAGGGAAATACTTTGCCTAGAAAAAGCTTTTGGAACGACTGCCTTCTGCATCTTGAAGGAGAGTTGTCCAGTAACCACTTCAATACCTGGATCCGCCCTCTTCAGGCCGAGAAGGATCATAATAAATTATTTTTGTTTGCACCAAACCGATTTGTTAAAGACTGGGTGGACTCCCACTATTTGGATAGAATCTCAGAGATTGCTACTTCTATAGGAAAAAGTGATTTTGAAGTTATCCTCAAAATTGGAAGTAAAGAAGCGGTACGTATAGAGAAACATACTGATAAAAAAGCCACTAAGAAAGCCTCCGGAAATAGCGCCATCAGAAAGAAAATGCGGCGGGAGTTTTCAACCGCATTAAATCCAAAGTTTACCTTTCACAGCCATGTCGCTGGTAAATCAAACCAGTTGGCACGTGCCGCAGCATTGCAGGTTGGAGAAAACCCTGGTCAAAGTTATAACCCGCTGTTTATATACGGTGGCTCGGGGGTCGGTAAAACACATCTTATGCAATCTGCTGGAAATCTGATACTTCAGCACCAGCCAACCGCAACGGTAGCATACGTTCGCTCTGAATTCTTTGTACAAGGTTTTGTAAAAGCTCTACAACATGGCACGATTGATGATTTCAAGCTTCATTACAGATCAGTTGATGCTCTCCTCATTGATGATATTCATTTTTTTGCAAGAAAAAACCAGTCTCAGGAAGAGTTTTTTCATACCTTCAATTCTCTACTGGATCTTAATCGGCAGATTATTATGACCAGTGACAGAATGCCCCAGGAAATCGAAGGCCTGGAAGAGCGTTTAGTATCAAGGTTTGGTTCTGGTCTAACTGTACCCATTGAACCGCCTGAACTTGAAACAAGGGTCGCGATACTTATCACCAAGGCTGCTGAGATGGGGATCAATCTACCGCAGGAGGTAGCCTTCTTTATCTCAAGACAAATTCGCTCAAATGTACGCGAACTTGAAGGGGGTTTAAATCGTATTGTTGCAAGCATGAGATTTACCGGAAGAGAAATTGATCTTGATCTTGCAAAAGATGCACTAAAAGATATTGTTGGTTTTCAGCGAAGAATGATCAGTCTTGAAAATATACAAAAAACAGTTGCTGAATATTACAAAATCAGGGTCTCAGACATCCGATCAAAAAAACGAACAAGAAGTATCACCCGCCCAAGGCAAATTGCTATGACATTATCAAAAGAATTAACCAATCACTCCTTACCCGAAATTGGCGATGCTTTTGGGGGCAGGGACCATACAACTGTCATTCACGCTGTAAAAAAGGTTGCGGAATTAAAACATGACCTTCCGCAACTAAAGGAAGACTATGAAAACCTGTTGAAAATTCTCAGTAGTTAATGAATAAATTGGGGATAAAAGATCAAATTGTTTATGATTACCGAGTTATACACATTGATTCACAATCTTTTCATGCTAAATAAAGTACTTATTAACAGGAATATTTCTCTTACAAGTTACTGATATAAAAGAGCTAAAACAGGTTTTACACAGGAACTATCTGACATAATAGTAGTAGAAATAAATTATATATAAAAATAAGGTAATACTATGAAACTAAAGTTATCCAGAGGAGCATTACTCAAACCACTTACCTACGTAAGCAGTGTTGTTGAAAAGCGGCAAACATTACCGATACTTTCAAATGTATTAATACAGTTTGATGGTAATAGCAGACTAAGTATGACAGGTACAGATCTTGAGGTTGAAGTGATCACGTTTTGTGAACAGGTAAGTGGTGAGTCTGGTGAGATGGCAATCAATGCAAGAAAACTATTTGATATCACCCGTGCACTACCTGAGGATGCTGAAATATCGATTACCTCAGAAGAAAACGGAAAAGCCATTATACGCTCAGGGAAAAGCCGTTTTACTGTTCAAACATTACCTTCTGAAGATTTTCCAAAAATTGAAACTGAACAATGGACTCAAACCTGGAAACTACCTGCCAGTGTTTTTAAACAGGCTCTTTCACGCACTTCATTTGCAATGGCACAACAAGATGTTCGTTTCTATCTAAATGGATTATTACTGGTATCCAATAGCGATAAAATGATTACCGTGGCTACAGATGGACACAGGCTCGCTAAAACAGAAGTTCAACTTACTTCAAGAACTACTGATGCTGAAATTCAGGCAATTGTTCCCCGCAAAGCAATAACAGAGCTGAATCGAATTATTGAAGATAATGACAATGAAATTAGTGTCAGCTTCAATGCAAACCATATGCATGTAGAACTTGATTCAGTGATTTTCACTTCAAAACTTATTGATGGCCGTTTCCCTGATTACGATAAAGTCATTCCAAAAAACCAGGATAAATCAATCCTTATTCAAAGAAATGAATTTCAAAACACGTTAAACAGAGCCGCAATATTAACAAATGAAAAATTCAGAGGCGTACGCCTAATTGTCACCAAAGGGAAAATGAGTGTATCCGCAAACAACCCAGACCAGGAAGAAGCCTTTGACGAAATACAAATTGAATATACCGGAGATGACATAGAGATAGGATTTAATGTTGGATACATGCTTGAAGCATTAAATGCCATAACATCAGAAAAGGTAGAAGTATTACTAAGCGACCCTAATAGCAGCGGAACACTAAGGGCACCCGGAGATGATGAAACTGTCTATATAGTCATGCCGATGAGGCTTTGATCGTGAATTGTTTCACGTGAAACATTGTTTATATTATTTGTGCTAGCGCACAGCTGAAGGCTCTACCATTCAAGGTAGGGCCTTTTTTATTTTGTGCTGGCGCACGGC
>JAUVSB010000127.1 GCA_030597275.1 Gammaproteobacteria bacterium | reverse complement strand
GTTAGATACCTGAATGGCCCTACTTTTATCGGTGTACAGAACCTGGGCCTGATATCTGTACCACTCATGTATCACGACAAAGTACTTGGTATTTTTAATCTATTTACAGATTCAAATACCAATCAGCTTGAACAGGATTTAAGGGAACTGCTGATGAACATTGGTCAGCACATTGGTATGGCTATACAAAAAACCCGCCTGGATGAGGAAACTCGCCGGGTAGGCATTATTGATGAGCGTAACCGACTCGCCCATGAACTTCATGATTCACTGGCACAGAGTCTCGCAAGCCTTCGGTTTCAGGTCAGGGTGCTGGATGACACGCTGCAGTCAGGAATTGATGCAAAAGTCTGGACCGAAATGGAAAGAATCGAAAATAGTCTTGATGAAGCCTACAATGAACTGCGGGATTTAATAGCACATTGCCGCATCCGTAATGACAGTCAGGATTTAAGTCAGAACATCAAAACGCTGGTAAACCGTTACCGAAATGACACAGAAATCCACTTCCTGCTGCAAATTGAATGGGGTACGCTGATCCTGCCCACTGACACAGAGATGCAAGTATTACGTATCATTCAGGAATCATTGCGCAATATTTATAAACACAGTAATGCAAATACGGTTCGAGTCTTGCTCAGTAAAACGGGTGAAGCTGACTACCAGGTGCTTATAGAAGATGATGGCATTGGTTTTGACCGGACACCCAGTAATGGAACAGCCGGAGAGCATATAGGACTTAAAATCATGCAGGAACGGGCCCGACGATTTGGCGGTAAGCTGGAAATAGAAAGCGAACTAGGAGAAGGCACACGGGTAACCCTTGACTTTAACTTTATCGAACCAAAGTCTTCACATCCTCAGTATTTGAAATGGAACAGTTGATAATGAAGTTACTTAACGGACTATCGGGAATTTACCTATGCGTATTTTGCTAATTGACGACCACACCCTGTTCCGGGTTGGCCTGCAGGGTCTGCTTGAAAATAGAAGCATCGAGGTAATAGCCTCTTTGGGAGACGGCAATGAGGGAATCCGCGTAGCACTGGAAGTTCAGCCGGATATTGTATTACTGGATATGCGCATGCCTGAACCCGATGGTTTAACTGTCTTGCGCCAGCTGCGTGAAAAAGGCATGGAAATGCCCATCGTCATACTCACCACCAGCACAGATGAAAATGATCTTGTTGAATCACTTAGGAATGGAGCCAGCGGTTACCTGCTTAAAGATATGGAACCTGATGCCCTGGTGCAGTCCCTACGTGAAGTTCAATCAGGAAAAACCGTTGTTGCACCTGAACTGGCCGGCTCCCTGGCACGTATCGTACAGGGTGGCGAGAAAGAAGAAAAACAGGAACCAGAGCATGATTTTTTCAGCGAACTGACACCGCGTGAAACAGAAATCCTGACCTTTCTCGCTAATGGCCAGAGCAATAAATCGATAGCGCGAGACTTAGGGATTTCAGATGGTACTGTCAAACTTCACGTGAAGGCAATTTTACGCAAACTGGGTGTGCATTCTCGCGTTGAGGCGGCCGTTATTGCTGTCGAGCAGGGGCTCAGGGAGTCGTATAAACAGCAGAATCAGGTTAAAGGAGGAAAGGAAACACGAACGACAAAAGACAAATAAAGAATAGCTTGTACTTGAGGTTTTGACCTTCCTTTTACCTTTCCCCTTTAACCTGCCTTTCAACTGTAATGCCGCAAATCCTTGCGCCTTCGACCAGGCTGCTGGGTAACCAGCCCGGTTACCATATGTAGTCCTGCTATCTCTTCTTCATCATAAACAGGATTTAGCGGACGCAGTATGTAGCGGTCGCCATCTATGATCAGTTGCCTGAATATCAGGCCATCATCATTCTTCGCAACGACAAAGCTCTCATTCTTCAGCACACCCGCAGGGTCAACCACAATTATGCAAGCATGTTTGAACTCTGGCTCCATGCTGTCGCCATGTACCTGTAGTGCAAACGGCTCTGCTTCGCTGCAACTGCCTTCATCATGCATGTGTCATCTCCAGATAGTATCTATATTTGTACATTTTACCAGATAAAGATTGAAACTGAGCAATACCCTAAGAATCAAGAGGAAACGTGGTAGAATTATCGGTCCACGATACAATAATATTCTTAATCACTAAAATGCCTGAAAAACTTAAAAAAGCAGCCCTCGATTACCATGAATCACCCAGACCGGGGAAACTGGCAATAGAAGTTACCAAGGCGACAGCTACACCTGAAGATCTCTCACTGGCCTACACCCCTGGTGTCGCTATTCCAGTACTCGAGATAAAAAATAACCCAGAAAATGCCTATCGTTATACCAGCAAGGGCAATCTTGTTGCAGTAATAACCGATGGCACAGCAGTGCTTGGCCTGGGTAATACCGGTGCCCTCGCAGGCAAGCCAGTAATGGAAGGAAAAGCGGTATTATTCAAGCGTTTTGCAGACATTGATGTGTTTGACATAGAAGTAGACGCCGATGATCCCGATGACTTCATCGATACCGTGGCACGCATAGCCAGTGGATTTGGCGGCATCAATCTCGAAGACATTGCTGCACCACACTGTTTCTACATAGAACAGGAATTATCCAGACGTCTGGATATTCCTGTTTTTCATGATGACCAGCACGGCACAGCCATCATTATTGCCGCCGGTATACTTAATGCGCTGGAATTACAGGAAAAGACTTTAGCTGAGTCGAAAATTGTCTGCCTGGGAGCGGGAGCTGCGGGTGTTGCTTCAATGAACCTGTTAATTGAGATGGGTGCACAACGTGAAAACATATTCATGGTTGATCGTCAGGGCATCATTCATGACCAGCGTGAGAATCTGACCGAAACCAAGCAGGCATTTGCTATTAAGACAGATAAGCGATCACTTGCAGATGCCTGCGAGGGTGCCGATATCTTTATCGGTGTATCCGGTCCAGATCTACTAAGCAGTGACATGTTGTTGTCCATGGCGCCCCGCCCAATTGTCTTTGCGCTATCCAACCCCATTCCAGAGATACTGCCTGAACTGGCACATCAAACACGTGACGACCTGGTGATGGCAACAGGCCGTAGTGATTACCCCAACCAGGTCAATAACGTCCTCGGCTTCCCCTTCATCTTCCGCGGTACATTGGATGTCCGTGCAGCCTGCATCAACACAGAGATGCACATCGCTGCCGCCCATGCGCTGGCAGACCTTGGCAAACAGCCCGTCCCACCGGAAATCGCGAAGATCTATGGCCATGATTCACTTGAATTCGGCCCCGATCACATCATCCCCAAACCCTTCGACCCGCGTTTGATTGATGTGGTGCCAAAGGCTGTGGCACAGGCGGCTATTGATTCGGGAGTTGCGAGGCTGGATTTGGTCAATCGAAAGACGTCGCAGGTCTGAAGTCATTAGTCTTATGTAGTGAGTCAAAGGATAATTTCCATTCTTTGTTTCTATAGACCTATGACATACGACTTACGACTTCTGCATACATTCTCCGGAACTCTCCCCTGCTTTTGTCCTCCAACTACTATATATTTAAATCAAAAGTAGAAAAGGAGATCAGCCATGAACAAAATCGCAATCATCGGCGCCGGACGTGTTGGTGAATCTACCGCCCAGTTTCTTGCAACACGAGATATCAGCCGTGAAGTGGTACTGACAGATATTCGTGAAGGGGCGGCACAGGGTGCGGCACTTGATATTCAGGAATCGGCATCTCTGTTTGGTTTTGATACTCGCCTGCGGGGTTCCAGCGACAATAAAATAATCGTGGGTGCAGACATTATTATCGTCACCGCCGGCATCCCGCGTAAGCCGGGCATGACACGTGCAGATGTCATGGAAACTAATATACGGGTACTTGATGATATTCTTGATGATGTACTTGAATATGCTCCAAACTCCATGCTGCTGCTGGTCAGCAACCCTGTTGATACCCTCACCTACCATGCGATCAAGCGAACTGGCTGGGATAGAAGCCGTGTTATAGGCCAGGCCGGTGTACTGGATTCATCTCGTATGGCCGCATTTGTAGCGATGGAAACAGGCGTATCAGCAAAATACATCAATGCCATGGTGATGGGGGGACATGGTGAT
>JAUVSB010000013.1 GCA_030597275.1 Gammaproteobacteria bacterium | reverse complement strand
TGGCAGAGTCCTGAAAACAGATAATGGTGATGTAGAAAACGATGCATTATTGATTGCAACAGGTGGGCGATTTATAAAAAAACTACCTGGTATTGAGAATGCCATCACCATATGTGAAGGGATTGCGGCGGCTGAAGCAATGGGTGAAAAAATAAATTCCCTGTCGTCAGGCACGATTGCACTGGGCTTTGGCGGCAATCCTAAAGAGCCTTCGGCGATGCGTGGCGGCCCCATGTTTGAATTGTTGTTTGGCCTGGATACCTGGCTCCGGAAGGAAGGCAAGCGTGACCAGATTAAACTGGTATTTTTTAACCCGGCGCCTGCTCCCGGTAAACGCCTTGGTGAAAAAGCAGTTAAGGGTCTTTTGTCGGAAATGAAAAAACGCGGTATCGAGACTCATCTGGGCCACAAGATTCAGTCTTTTGAAAATAACATCGTCAAAACAGAAGGGGGTGAAATTCCCGCAGATCTGATTCTATTTATGCCGGGCATGACCGGCCCAGTCTGGGTGCAGGGATCACCACTGACGCAATCAGAGGGTGGCTTCATCAAGGCAGATGGCATGGCACAGGTTGCAGATATGGAACGGGTTTATGTGGCAGGTGATGCAGGCAGCTACCCCGGCCCGGACTGGATGCCCAAGCAGGCACATATGGCGGATCTTCAGGCTAAAGCGGCGGCAAAAAACATAACATTGAATCTTGCGGGTAAACCGGCCTCTGAAAAATTCAAGGTAGAGTTGATCTGTATCGTTGATACCCTGGATAAAGGCATACTGGTCTATCGTAGTGAAAAGCGCGGCATAGTGTTGCCTGCTATGAAGCCTATGCACTGGGCCAAGTCTCTGTTTGAGAAACTTTATTTGCGGGATTTGAATAAATCTGCCTGAGGCGCCAGTTCTCATCATGTTTCCTTAGCACCATTACATTAAAGTCTGGAGGGGCCTACTAGAACATGTCTCCTTTCCACCATCATGCGTGATATTTAGTTCAAGCTTCTGCATTGGAACCTGGATTAATGCTTTAAGCGATCATATCTGTATACTTTCTCTAACATGATTATTGAGCAGGTATATTTTACGTGAAACGTCCTAAGAATCGTCCAAAGTTGAGGTTCAGCACAGGTTTCTCATCCAGCCAGCAAACACTTCGAGTGATCCTGCCATTCAGACGTTCATGGAAGGCCATTCTTTTCATCTCAGTATTTGCTATTGCGTTCACGGTCCCTGCAGTTTTGACTTTTGTCCAGGCACGTGATGAATGGTCGCAACTGGATACCCTGTTTGACCTGGTTTCGGCATTATTTCTCAGTCTATGGCTGCTGGGCTGGTCGATTGCTCCACTTTTATTGAATACGCTACTTATCGTTCTTATCTTCGGGCGCGAGGTGCTCTTCGCGCGGCCTGGAATTATCGAGGTCGCTATCGGTATACCCGGTCTGATGCTGATGGTTGAGTACGATGTGATGAAGATGCGGAATTTACGTGTCGAAATACCAGAGAAGAATTCCGGCAAGTCATGGCGAGGTTCGCACATGGCTTTTGATTATGATGGAAGAATCGAAAGTTTTGCCTCTGATATTGATGATATGAAAGCAAGTAGCCTGACCAGTCAACTGGTATTGGCAACAGGCAGCGCCATCCGTCGCGGCAGCATAGAGAAAGAAAAGCAGGCTGGCCCCGTAGACGAACAAGGTAAAACAGCTCTTGTTAAAAAACTATCTGAATTATTGAGGCATCCAAACATCTCAAGATCTGTAATAAATTCATCAGAAACCACCTCTTTGAACGTTTCCTCTCAAGAGGGTCAGGGCAGATCTTCCGGTATTTTTACTTTCTCGACCCTGGTTCTGATTCTTGCGAACCTGGTGCCTGTTGCAGGGGCGGTCTATTTTGACTGGGATCTTGCCAGTGTCCTGGTGATCTACTGGGCGGAGAGTGGCGTAATCGGATTCTATAATCTTTGCAAAATTCTGGTCATAGGTGGATGGACTGCTTTGTTCTCAGGGATATTCTTTATCAGCCATTTCGGTGCATTCATGGCCATTCATTTTCTATTTCTATACCATATTTTTATTCAGGGTGTAGATTCATCATCGTCAGTCAAGCTTGAAGAAGTGGCAATATTCTTTACCGCTTTGTGGCCGGCACTGGCAGCATTGTTCATTAGTCATGGAATTTCATTTATACAGAATTTTATCGGTCATCAGGAATTCAAAAATAAAACAGTCGGCAAACAGATGCACGAGCCGTATCAGCGAATTATTTTTATGCATATGGTAATCATTATTGGCGCAGGTTTGATGACAATAATTGGTGATTCGACTGCGGTGCTGATGCTCATTATTGCGGCAAAGATATTGGTGGATATCAGGGCTCACACGAGAGAAAGACGAGTTGTCTAACTGATAAGCGGCACAAAAATCCCGATATGTTGTTCCTGTTTAAGACTAGACTTATAGAATAGAGAGAGATAGATAATAAATCGAATTATTGACTCAATTTGTTGCCTTATTGTGGACGCTACGGATTTCAGGCGGTGATTAGAGAGAAAATAACATTAAAAAATGAACGATGTATAGAGATCCCGCATTTTCAATTGTAACGACACGTCACTGGTATCAGCGTCCTGTTACATGGGCATTCGCTCTACTACTGATACTGATAGCAGTGATTACCATGTTAGGGATTCTCAGCCTGCAAAGAATTGAACAGGAGTATCTGCAGGAAACACTGGTAAAGGTCGAGAAGCTTCGCATACTCGATGAAATGGTCCACCACTCCCGTCAGCGGTCGGTATTATTGCGTGACCTGGTTATCGCTACTGACCCATTTGATCAGGATGAAATAAATCAGGCCCACAGCAACCTCGCAGGGCGTTATCTGTCGGCCAGGAATGAGCTTGCGGAGCAGCCGTTAAATGAAGCTGAGCGTAAGATCCTGGATCATATTATTGAACTGAATAGCAATGCTTATGCTGTGCAGCAGCAGATTATTGCTCTGGCCACAACAGAGAGGCAGGAAGAGGCCCTGGAGCTGATATCCACCGAACTGGGGCCGAACCGCGAGATGATCTATCCCGACATGATGAAGATGCGGGAAATGCTTGTAGAATCATCAAATGTATCAACGATGGCTGCAGCACAATTGATGAGTCAGTACCGGGCGGCACTGATCTGGTTGCTCGCTATTGCCTTGTTTACCGGCATCGGTATTGCCTGGCTGGCATACCGTATGGACTCACGGCACAGTAAACGATTGATGTGGCAGGCCTGCCATGATCCGTTGACAGGCCTTGGGAATCGCTACGAAGCCGAAGCACAGTTAAATGCACTGATTGAGGATGCAGGCCAGCAGAATGCTCAGCATGCTTTGATTTATCTTGATGTTGATCAGTTTAATATTATTAACAATACCTCCGGACAGGCTGCCGGTGATGAATTGCTGCGGCAGCTGGCCACCCATCTGCTTGAGGCTATTGGTGCTGAGGCAAAAATTGACCGGGTGGGAAGCGACCAGTTTGTGATCCTGTTAAGGAATCAGGATATAGATGAAGTAAAATATTTTGCACGACAGTTACTGGATAGCATCGCCAGAAGACGCTTTGAGTGGTCTGATAAAAGTTACGATATAACGGCCAGCATTGGCATTGTGCCGGTTACAGCTTCCCGGGCATCGGCTGAATCAATCTGGTCAGATGCCTATCTTGCCTGTGATGTCGCCAAGGAAAGAGGGGGCGACAGCTTACACCTGTGGACGGAATCCAGCCAGGAAACCAAACAGCGAAGGGACAGCATGGACTGGACGTCACGTTTACGTCGCGCCATTAAGGAAGAAAAGCTGGTGCTGTTCCGTCAGGGGATTAAATCACTGGAAAATGGTATGGCGCATAGCGAGATTCTTGTTCGCTATGAAGATGATAATGGTGAGATCATGTCCGCAGCACGCTTCATGCCGGCAGCTGAACGCCATAACCTGATTACCGAGATTGACTTTTATGTCGTACGCAAAACACTCGAATTCATGTCCACTGATGTAAATGAGCAGAGTTTTTCTATAAATCTTTCCGGTATGAGCCTGGGTAACCGTGAACTGCTTGATTTAATCATAACTGAAATTGATTCAAAGGGGATTGACCCCGAACGTGTCTGCTTCGAGATTACAGAAACTGCAGCTATTCGAAACCATACGTCTGCAGTTCAGTTTATGAATGTGCTGCATGGTCTCGGTTGCCACTTTTTTCTTGATGATTTTGGCACTGGTCTGTCATCATTTGGTTATCTGAAATCATTACCGCTGGATATAATTAAAATTGATGCCCATTTTATCCAGAACATCGAAAGTGACCGGGCAAATCGTGCAATTATCGAAGCAATAAATACCATTGCCCATGGTTTCGGAATGAAAACGGTGGCAGAGGGCGTAGAGAATGAGCAGCAGCTGGCCATACTCAATGATATTGGTATCGACTATGTTCAGGGTTACCTGATCGAGAGACCTTCCAGGTTACTGGCGGCTTGAACACACCAAATATAAGAATAATCCGGCCTGCTTAGGCTATATGTGTCTCCATTTTTAGTATAATTTCTAATAAACTTCTTAAGAAAATATCTGCTGCATCGTCATTGCGGAACATAGTGACGAAGCAATCTATATCCTGTGGAAACTAAATAAAGAGATTGCCACGCTTTGGTGCTCGTGACCGAAGGAAATGCCCGTAGGGTGCAATGACGGGTTTTTTGACTTGACCAGGGGCTCTCCTGGCAGCAGTGGAAAGGGTGAGGGGGAATATGAAAATAAGAAATTTATTCACGCTAATGATAATCACCACGTTTTTACTAGCGGCTACACATTCACTTGCCATCGCAGATGATGCATTACCTGACGGGTTGCAACAACGACACCAGTTATGGAATAGTTTTGTCGACAAGCTTTATGTCTTGCACAGGAAAAGATTGTCAGATGACAACTACTATACTACTGAAAGAATTGGAGGTTATGGCGGCCAAACAAATAATTTGGAATATTACCGGGAAGTCCATTACTACGATAGAAAAAGCAGGCAGCTTTTAAGTATTGTTAAATGGAATGAAACATATCCATTTGGCATACATATGATTGATGTGTTTTATTACGATGAGAAAGGAAGAGTTGCAAGGGAGTATTCAGCCACATATCTGCCATCACGTCATACATCCCCATCTGAAACATTGGTCATCCTGCATTATTACAAAAACAATCTGCATAGCTTCAGAGAATTCGATGCATCAAATATTCATATCTATGAGCAGTGCAACCGTATAGCCAATGATAAAGCACTCTTTGCCTTGCATTTTGAAGATATTCCGGACTCAGTGTCCCAGATTGAGAAAGAAAAGCGGGATGACTATCGCGCCTGTTTCGACCATGTGGCAGAATCGGCAGGAATATATATTGATCCTATGGTAGAACTATCACCCCTGCATTAGTCAGATAGCCGCCAACAACAAACTAGAAATTGTAAATGACGTCTCTAGATCTTGAGAAGATACTGAGCAATGCCCGCTCTCTGGCCGAGGCCGGTAAAAAGGAAGAGGCCCAGATGTGCCTGCTTGCTGTATTAAAAGAAGAGCCAGAAAATATAGCTGCACTACTGATGTTGGGTGGTGCCTATTTTGTAGAACATAATCTTAAAGAAGCCAGTATTGTTTTTGAGCGCCTGGTTTCTATTGAACCCGGGTCCGGACAGTATTCCATCGCACTGTTTAATGCCCTTTGGCAGCAGCAGAAGACAGAGGAGGCACTGGAAGAAATTCGGCGATTTATCTCTGTGGCCGACAAGGAGGGTGAGAAAGATACCGTTGAGCAATACATGTCTATACTCAAGTCAATTGAGAATGGGCGATGAAACATGCATATTAGAGATCACCTGGTCACATTGTTTTTCGTATTGGCAACTTCAGTGATGCCATGGAAGTTGAGTAAAAATAGAAATTAAAATGATTGAGTGGATACTAAGCAATGAAACGATAGTCTGGTGGTTAGTAGCATCATCAGCTTTTACATTTGTTGCATCATTGATATTGGTACCGATGTTTGTCGTGCGCATTCCCGCTGATTATTTTGCTCACAAAAAGCGTCACCACAAAAGACCAGAAAAATATCCACCTGTCATACGGGAAATTGTATTAGTCATCAAGAATGTACTTGGATTGATTCTGTTTTGTGCCGGTATATTAATGCTTGTTTTGCCTGGACAGGGATTATTCACCATGTTTATTGGCATGATGATGATTAACTTCCCCGGCAAGTATAAGCTGGAACGATGGATAGTGGAGCGTGGCCCCATACTGAAGTCAATAAACTGGTTACGACGACGCGCCGGCCATGATCCCTTAAGGACGTGCACTGATGGCGGCCCACCTCCCGCTGATTGCTGAGGTAACTATTCCATTGATACGGCTGGATACGTAAGCAGCACCCCGCATTTCACAATACACCATTGCTCGCGATGGTGGATGATGGGAAACATTGAAAATGATATTCTTGAGTTACCAGGAAAGGCTTAGTTATCTTAGGAGGGCTGGATAATGTCACAAATTAAATTTAGCGGAAGTTGTCTCTGTGGGGCAGTGAAATACGAAGTGGAAGGTAATATTGAACGTTTTTCGCATTGCCATTGTCAACGTTGCCGTAAGGCAACAGGCACCGGCCATGCAAGCAATGTTCTTGTTTCTCCATTATCCAGTTTGAAATGGCTTAGTGGGGAGTCGGTGCTAGCTCGTTATGACATGCCAGAGGCAAAAAGGTTTTACAATTATTTTTGCTCAAAATGCGGCAGCCCTATGCCCAGGGTAATTGAACAGCTGGATGCTGTCCTCGTCCCTGCCGGTTCAGTTGATGGTGATTTGCCTGCATTACCTCAGCACCGGATATTCTGGGAATCAAGAGCTGACTGGTCATGTCAGGATGATGAGCTTCCAGTCTTTTCCGAATATCCAGAGTAAGATTTATCGATGTGCTCCTAAGAGTGTTACGGGATAGTTATGATTAGCCAATGATAAAAGCATTCATATCAACACTATTATTAACACCTGCTTTCTTTGCTATCGCATTGCTTTTATTGCCGTGGATTGATGATGTGCCAGCTGGCCTGAAGATGATCAGGCATTATGCTTCTTATCCGCTGTTGCTGCTTACAATGCTGCTCAGCCTGTCATTTAACCAGACGCGCTTATTTTTTGTACTTTATCTGACAGCAATTTTCCTCATGCTGATACTGGGTGATGTCAGACCACCTGAAGTATTTTTGCCAATTGATCAGTTTATATTTATCCAGCTGGTCTTCCTGTTCTATCTACTTGCCGTTTTGTTATTTTTATTTTCGAAAGAATGTAACATTTTTTCTGTGCGCGGTTTTCTTAGGCTAATTTTATGCACAGCACTACCTGTCATTCCTTTATTGCTTGCGGGAGAGCACTCATTTTTTAATCCAGACTGGTTAAGCGTGACTATTTTTCCACAGGAAATCAGCCAGGAACTGCCTTTACCCGATGTCGTAGTTGTGTTTTATCTAATTACCATGTGCTTACTGCTTGTTTCACTATTTCTTAAACCGGCAGCAGTGGAAAGCAGTTTTTTCGGTTTGTTAACGGGTGCAGGCCTGGCTCTTTATTTTTTTCCAGAGATGGCAAAAGTTGAATTTATTTTTACTATTGCATTGGTGCTGGTACTGATCTTCATCCTTCGAAATAGTTTTTATCTTGCATATCGCGATGAACTTACCGGACTGGCAGGCCGTCGTGCCCTGCGCGAGCATATGAACAAGCTGGGTGCTCAATATAGTATTGCAATGCTGGACATTGATTTCTTTAAAAAATTTAATGATCGTTATGGCCACGATGTAGGCGACCAGGTATTGAAAATGGTTGCAAACTATATTGCCAGAGCCGGGGGCGGTAGTAAGGCTTTTCGATATGGTGGCGAGGAATTTACGTTGGTTTTTCCCGGCAGGGAATTGAAAGATGTTAAACCGGTCCTCGAGACATTACGTGAGGAAATTGCTGAGGCGAAATTTACTGTACGTGGTAAGAATCGGCCAAAGCACAAAACAAAAAAAACAGGGAAAACAAGCGCTTCACGTAAGTCTGAAAAAATTACGATTAGCATCGGAATTGCCGATAGCCAGAGAACAGGCAATACTCCTGAAGAGGTTCTAAAAATAGCCGACAAAGCACTGTATCGTGCCAAGAAAAAAGGTCGCAACCGGGTCAGCACGTAACCACAGTGTAAAACCCTGTTCTTCTGCTAAGCTTAAGCAACAGAAAAAATATAAAAATGGGGTTGCTGTTGAAATTCAAACTTCCAATTTGTCTAGTGTTCTTACTTTATTTTGTAGCCTTGGCTGCACACGGCAAAGAAAGCCTGTCAGTAGAGGTGCTTGATGAAGAATTAACTGTTGACCGCTACCAGGCAAAAGGCGACCAGCTGGTCCTGTTTATATCTACAGGTTTTGGCATGCCTGAACGTATAGATAATATTTCTACCGAAGTGGCAAAACTCGGTGTTGAATTTTGGCATATCGATCTTGTAGAGAACCTGTTTTTACCGAAAGCTACAAGTACATTCAGGGAGATGGATGGCCGTTATGTGGCAGGCTTAATTGCAAAGGCGAATGAAATAACGGGCAAGCATGTTACTGTCATGACTCGGGCTTATGCCTCTATACCCGTCTTGCGGGGGATTCGTAAATGGCAGCAGCAACAGATTTCTGCTCAGTATAAATTAACGAATGGCCTAAGAAGTGACATCTACCTGAATGGTGTGATCCTCCTGTCCCCTGAACTATATAGTAAAGTACCCGATCTTGGTCTTGAACCCATCTTTGCGCCAGTGGCATCAGCAAGTAATATTCCAGTAGTATTTTTTCAAAGCGGAAGCCGTGGTAACCGCTGGCAGATGGATAAGGTGGTAACTGAGCTTCAAAAAGGCGGCGCCCAGGTGTATACGAAAATATTTCCAGGCGTTACAGGGATATTCTACGTGGCCGATAACGCACCAGAGACGATAAGCCTGATCAAGAAACTGCCACGTGAAATAGTGCGCGCAACCCGTTTACTTATGCGGACACCTACTCCCTTAGAGCTGGCACAACTAAATGTGGAGCAGACAGAAAAGGACAGTAAACTTGATTCTTCATTGAGACCGTTTAAGGGAAACCCGGTGCCACCACCGCTGGACCTTTTTACTGCACGTGGTGAGCGAGCAAGGCATTCTGATTACAGGGGCAAGGTCACGCTGGTGAATTTCTGGGCAAGCTGGTGCGGGCCATGTGTTGAAGAAATTCCGTCGTTGAACCGTTTAATTGGGAAGATGAAAGGCACTCCTTTTGAGCTGATATCTGTTGATTATGCTGAAGATGAGGAAGCAATCAGGACATTCATGAAAGAAGTGGACGTCGATTTCCCTGTACTTCTTGATACAGATGGCAAGGTCTCAGCACAATGGAATGTCGTGGTATTCCCGTCTACCTTCGTCATCGGTCCTGATGGAAGAATTGTTTATGGGGTAAAGGGGGGTATACATTGGGACACACCCAAAATCCTGGGAAAATTGAAAGCTCTTATGAACAAAAAGCCAAAATAGCTATTGAGCCTGGCTGCTTTCTGATGGTGGATCTTCCTTGCGCATGAAATTGGATGTCCCATCTTCATTTTCATTTTTCTCCTCACCAAGAATGCTGAGTTCCACCTTTGGTTTGGAATCTTTTGCCTGACCAGCACGCTTGCTGTTCAGTTTTATATAGAGTTTAAGCTCATTCAATGAATCGGCATTTCGAAGTGTATCTTCAATCGTTGTTTGTCCGGATTCAAATAGATCAAATAATGCCTGGTCGAATGTGCGCATGCCGTGTTTGGCACCTTTCTTCATTTGTTCTTTCAGGTCCTGTACCTGTCCTTTAAAGATCAGACTCTGAATCATCGGCGTGTTCATGAGTATTTCAATGGCGGCACAACGGCCTTTCCCATCTGCGGTAGGTATCAGTCGCTGTGACATGATGCATTTCATATTAAGTGATAAATCCATCAGCAGTTGCTGCCGTTTTGCTTCCGGAAAAAAGTTGATGATACGGTCCATCGCCTGGTTGGCACTATTGGCATGTAATGTGGCCATACACAGATGCCCTGTTTCTGCAAAAGCAATGGCGTACTCCATGGTTTCCTGATCTCGTATCTCTCCGATGAGAATGACATCCGGAGCCTGGCGCAGTGTGTTTTTAAAGCTGCAAACCAGTTTTTTGTGTCAACACCAACCTCGCGCTGGGTTACCAGGCAGTTTTTATTGCTGTGCACATATTCAACTGGATCTTCAATGGTAATGATGTGTCCATTGGAGTTTTCATTGCGAAAGTCAATCATTGCCGCATTGGCGATAGCGTGGGTATGTTTAGAGCTTAATTTCTGGTCAGAGACTGCTGTCATTTCTTCATGAACTTTTATTGATGGGGGGAAGTCTTCTGATATAAAAAGGTCAGATGCCTCTTTACTCAACATGATTTTTAGTAAATTATTCGGGTAATCAATAGCCTGTTCCTGGTTCATTTTTACACACCCTTTATTTTTAGTTTCTTTAGTATAGACGTGAGTAAGAAAGAATCCATGGGATTTTGTTAGATAGAGGTACTGAGAGAAATTATGGATCAAACCAGGCTGGTATGAACGCTGGTATCAACGGGAATACTGGTGATATGCAGGCGTATTTAGAAATGATGGTGAAACAGTTATTAGGGAAGCGCTCGGATCTTAATAAAATGTCCAGGCCTATAGATATATTTCTGAAAAAGCTGGCTTTATCAATGATCTGCTGCTTTAGAGTTTAATGCCGCCCTCTATCCACTTGCGAATGCGGTTTGAGTCTCCAGTTGGCGTTAGCTTGCCATAAGAATTCAGTAAAACAATGACCAGGGGCTGATGGGATATTTCTGCCTACATGGTCAGGCAGCGCCCGGCTTCCTTGATGTAACCGGTCTTGCTCAGTCGAATTTCCCAGTTCTTGTTTTTAAGCAGTCGATTGGTGTTGCCATAACGAAGTGGGCCGCGTCCTCTGTAAGGATAGACAGTCATTTTCCTGGTTGTAGTGGCCTTTCTTATCAGCGGGTATCTCATCGCTGCACGGACCATGGTAGCAATATCCCTGGCTGACGCTTTATTGCCGGATTTCAAACCTGCAGGATCAGCAAAGTGGCTATTTCTCATGCCAAGTGATTTTGCCTTTTTATTCATTGCCCTGACAAAGGCCTGGGTACCACCCGGGTAGCTGCGCCCAAGTGAAGAGGCTGCCCGATTTTCAGAAGACATCAGGGCCAGGCTGAGCATATCTTTGCGGCTCAGCTTTGCGCCATATTTCAGACGAGAGCCAGTCCCTTTCACACGGTCCCTATCCGCCTTGGTAATAGTAATTTTATTATTTAGAGGTAAATCTGCATCAAGTGTGACCATAGCGGTCATCAGCTTGGTGATGGAAGCTATAGGCCTGGCCTTATTTGCATCTTTGGCATAAACATCGTTGCCATGGATATCGACAACCAGTGCGGAAGCAGAGCGTAATTTCAGCTTTGCAGGATTAAGTGAGCGCCACTTATTTGTTGAGGTAATGTTCCGGCCAGGGCTGGTATCCGATAATTTAGCCACCACTATCGGGCTTTCCACTGCCAGATCTTTTGCCAGCACAGTTGTGCTCAGCAAGCTGAGAGTGATGAAACAGAAAGTTACCGCTTTATACATAATTACGGGACGACCGGTTTGTTAGAAAATATTATTTTGGACAGGCGTATCTTATACCGCGCTTGATGATGGAGAAATAATAAGTTATGGCAGACTAGTGGTATTTTTGAAATCAGGTTTCGATCAAATTTGCTGCACCATCAAAGCTAAGTATAGACGATATACATGAGATAGCCGGGTATTTGGAAATACAGCAAAAATGTATGGGCTAGTGACAATGTCACTGATCAGCGTGTTGCCTGCTGATATATTAGAAATATCTAATATGTAGAGGTGTAAACGTCATGAAAACAATATTTACTGTTCTGGTTCTATCAACTTTATTCCTTACTGGATGCTCCGACTCCGGCTCATCAACTTCATCTGGTGGAGGAACAACGTCAACACTAAGTGCTGCAGAAACGGAAAACCTGGTGTTTATGCGTGAAGAGGAAAAACTGGCAAGAGATGTGTATCGAACCTTGTTTAACAAATGGAATCTGTCAATTTTCAATAATATCTCCGGGTCAGAACAAACACATATGGATACGCTTGCAGGGATGTTGGCTAGCTACGGCATTGCTGATCCGGTAACTAGTGATGCAACAGGCAGTTTCACAAACCCGACGCTTGCATCACTCTATAATCAGCTTGTTGCTCGAGGCATGACAAGCTCAGCTGAAGCCATTAAGGTGGGCATCTTTATTGAAGAGACTGATATTGCAGATTTGCAAAAAGCAATTTCTGCGACCACCCATGATGACCTGATCCGGGCGTATGAGAATCTGCTGCAGGGATCATACAATCACTTGCAGGCCTTTACGGCACAGGCTGGCTGAATCATGCTGACATCACATTTCTCACGGTGATGTTGAAGCCTGTTGAGAAATGTGGGTCAGGGTCGTCGAGGCCTTACATAGGGAAAGACACCAAGATATTCACGTGTCCACCAGTTTCCGGTCTGAGCACGCTGTTCCGGCGTGGTGAAGTGATATTGATATGCCAGCACCCGGATATACCGCGGTGGAGTTGCTGGAAATGGGTTATGCTCCAGTAGCGCAAGGACCTGGGGAGAGCCTTCATGAAGTCTTCTTAGCAATTGCCGGAACCAGTAGTCATCCATAGCTGACTGCGGGGGGATAAACCACATCATCCAGTCGAGTCTAGGTTGATGAGGCACATTAAAACGTGGTGCTCTATCCACTGCGCCGGGTTTGTATTTGAAGATATAGCTTTGCCAGTTCCTGCCATCATAAGAACCCTGGATTTCGAGTTCCTGTCTTTCTGTTTGCATGGTGGGGAAGATATGAAAAATATGACCAATACCATAACTATGGCTGATGGTTGCCGTATCGCTGAGAAATTCTGCTACAGGGTATCTCGTCAACTTCCAGTAGAATGAGGTGAGGCTGCTTACAAGAATCAGTAACGCTGTCAAACTGATTAGATTTTTTGAAAGTAAGCCGGCAGGCTTACCCTGATCAACTATTCTCTGCTGAAGCCTTTTTGGGATCACTCGTGCAACGATTTTGTCATCCAGCAGGAACAGGCATAAAAGAATTATTAGCAGATTGACGAAATTGTGATTACTGGTTGCGATGATGAGCAACTGCATGGCAATAGTCACAGCCGCTGCAAACAACCTGTAGGGCCGGGGAAGGAAAATGAAAAACGGAATGATCAGTTCAGTTGCAAAGGTAAGTAGTACACCTGCTTTCAAGATAATTTCTGGCAGCTGATGAAAATACCAACTGCCTATATGCGGTAAGGGCTGTGTTTCAAAATAGGTATTGAGAGCGGTAAGTCCTGACCATGCAGTGTCACCACTATCAAGCTTGAAGATACCGGACATGAAACGAAAACGGAACAATAACCAATGGTAAAGAAATATAATCAGGCCGGTCGGGTTTCGAGTCAGGAAAATTGCCAGGAAACCCGTTTCCAGCAGCAGCGTATCCCACTGAAAACCAAGAAATATCCCGCTGGCATGGAAGAGTGACAGATACAGAATAAACATGCCGGCAAGAGCAAGCTGTTTGAAGCGTCCGGTAAAAAGAAAAACAGCAAGGATTGCCCCTGCATAGGCAGCACCGGTAAGGGCTGTATCAGAGGCATTGAACCAGAAAACGTTGGGCAGGAGCCACCAGGCCTGGGGGCCCATATCCCTGTAGGTATTTGTAAGCAGCTCATTGAAAGGAAGGAGGCCATTTGGCCCTGCCAGGCCGCTAATCTGTATGGCTAGAGAAAGAAACGCTGCAAAATAGATCAGGGCAAGTATCTTAAGAAACAGCCAGCTGGTGAGCCGATACTCATCAGCGGGTTTAAAAAGATCAGTAAATCTGTTTGCCATCATTGATCCCGAG
>JAUVSB010000124.1 GCA_030597275.1 Gammaproteobacteria bacterium | reverse complement strand
GTTTTTATTCGATTAACGGGCTGCCCTTTGCGCTGCGGCTACTGTGATACCAGTTACGCCTTTTCAGGTGGTGAACGGCTGACTTTATCTGAGATTCTTAAGCAGGTGGCAGCCTACGATGCCCGTTATGTCACAGTGACTGGTGGTGAGCCACTGGCTCAGCGCGATTGCTGGCTGCTGCTGAAAATGCTTTGTGATGCGGGTTATAACACCTCAATAGAAACTAGCGGTGCGGTTGATATTCGCCAGGTGGATAGGCGTGTTTCTACTGTCATGGACATCAAGACGCCGGGTTCAGGCGAAGTTGAGCGAAACCTGTACGAAAACCTTGATCTGCTAAAACGCAAGGATCAGGTGAAATTTGTCATTACTGATCGTGCAGATTATGAATGGAGCCGACAATTTATTGCAGATAACGAACTACCAGGTAAGCTTGAGATTTTATTCTCCCCCGTTCATGGTGAACTTGATCCGGCCAAAATGGCAAAGTGGATACTAGCCGATAATTTGCAGGTAAGAATGCAAATTCAGCTGCACAAGTATTTATGGGGAGATGAGCGTGGTAGATAAACCAGGCAAAGCGGTGGTGCTTCTATCTGGAGGCCTTGATTCAGCTACCGTTCTTGCAATGGCACGCAAGGACCATTTTCAATGTATTGCGCTCAGCTTTGACTACGGACAGCGCCATAGAATTGAACTGACAGCAGCAAAACGTGTCGCTGATGCAGGGGGTGCCATAGAACATCGTATTCTTACTTTGCCTATTGGAGAGCTGGGTGGTTCAGCATTAACAGACGCGACGATAGATGTTCCTGATGCCAGCGAGTCTGAGGGTATACCTGTTACCTATGTCCCGGCTCGAAACACCATATTTTTATCCATGGCATTGGGTCTGGCAGAAGTAACGGGTTGCAGAAATATTTATATAGGCGCAAATGCCGTCGATTACTCCGGTTACCCGGACTGTCGTCCTGAATTTATAGCAGCATTCGAAAAATTGGCAAACCTGGCGACTCGTGAAGGTGTAGAAGGTGATGGATTTCGAATCAGGGCACCATTAATTGACATGAGCAAGGCAGAAATAATACGTACAGGCATCGATCTTGGTGTTGATTACAATCTTACAATATCATGCTATAACCCCTCAACAGAGGGCCTGGCCTGTGGAATATGTGATTCCTGTCGCCTGCGGGCGAATGGTTTTCAGGTGGCGAATGTTCCAGACCCAACCAGCTACCAGGCAAGGGATTAGCAGCGACTAGAAATATTGCTTCAGATCAGATATTGTAGAAGTTTATAAAATTATAATAACTCTAATAAAATCAATGATGAACTAGTGGAGGATTGAGATGATTTTTGAGGATTTTTCATCAGCCTGGTCAGTGATGATCTGGTCAACATTTGCCCTTGCTGTAGTGCTGGGCGCAGTGGTCAATAAAACTAATTTCTGCACCATGGGTGCGGTTTCTGACTGGGTCAATATCGGTGACAAGGGTCGCATACGGGCCTGGTTCTTTGCCATAGCAGTGGCACTGCTGGGTGTCACCCTGCTAGAGTCTCAGGGTTTAGTTGATCCAGACAATGCCTTTCCCCCATACCGTAGTGGAAATCTCATCTGGGCAGAAAACATCCTCGGTGGCTTCCTGTTTGGAATAGGAATGACTTTTGGCTCCGGTTGCGGCAACAAGACCTTCATCCGTATAGGAGGCGGAAATATTAAATCGATCATGGTCTTTCTGATAATCGGTATAATTGCCTACTTTATGATTAATCCGCTGCCAGGCAGTGATCAAACTTTGATGTCACTCCTTTTTCTGGACTGGATACGGCCCCTTTCAGTAACTCTGGATGCAGGTAAACAGGACATTGGCACACTCCTGGCGGGAGCAGAAAATGCCGCGACAGGGCGTCTTTGGGCTGGCCTAATACTGACATTGCTACTACTTATTTTCGTTTTCAAATCAGGGGATTTCCGCAGCAGTTTCGATAATGTTCTCGGTGGACTGGTTGTTGGGCTGGTTGTTATTGGTGCCTGGTATGTGACATCAACCATTCAACTCGGCTATGAATCTGATTTTGATGGTGAGGTTTCAGTAAGTCTTCGTGAATACCTCGATCCCACTACATCACAATGGGATATGTCGGAAGCAGTGCATGAGAACTGGGATTCTGCAAAGCCGGATATGAATTCAGGCAGCCCACAATCATTAACTTTCATTAACCCAGCCGGTCAGACACTGGGTTATGCGGCCTCAGGTTTTGACAGGGTTAGGCTTACATTCGGTGTGGCACTGGTATTGGGCGTCATTCTTGGCTCTTTCCTGTGGTCACTAGCTACGAAAAGCTTCAGGATTGAATGGTTCGCATCCGTTGGTGATTTCTTTAATCATCTTGTCGGCGGCATTTTGATGGGTTTCGGTGGTGTGCTCGCCATGGGCTGTACCATCGGCCAGGGCATTACCGGCGTCAGTACATTGGCTGTAGGATCTATACTCAGTCTAATTTCCATCATCTTTGGCAGTGCCCTGACGATGAAAATCCAGTATTACAAGCTGGTATATGAAGATGAAGCCAGTTTTTTTGGCGCGCTAGCATCATCTCTAGTTGACATGAAGCTACTTCCTAGTAAGATGCGCAAACTCGAAAAAGTCTAGCGCTTTTGTGATTTGCGTTTGTTGAGTATTTGGGTCGTTAGCTCAGTCGGTAGAGCATCTGACTTTTAATCAGGCGGTCGGGCGTTCGAATCGCCCACGACCCACCATCTACATGAAAAGGCCCGGAATCCCCGGGCCTTTTTTTATTTCTGCAGTTTTAGAGTCAGGCTCTATAGCACGAGGCATCAGCATGGTCGCTGAGCTACCAGTATGGCACGAACAGGTGCTGGATAACCCTCTATTGTTTTGCTCTGGTCATCGGGGTCGAGAAAGTCACTGAGCGATTCGAATCTCATCCATTCCGTTGAGCGTTGTTCGTCGAGCCTGGTGGTCGACACATCAATAACACTAATATTGCTGTATCCACAGCGATGCAGCCAGGATTTTAAAGCCTGCGCTGTAGGAATAAACCAGACGTTACGCATTTTTGCATATCGAGACTCTGGCAGGAGTAACTGGTCATCAGGGCCGTCGATAACCAGGGTTTCAAGGACAAGCTCACCACCGGGTCTGAGGCAGGAAAATAGCTTATAGAGATGATCGATGGGAGATCGTCGATGGTAGAGCACTCCCATAGAAAACACAGTATCAAAATAATTGAGATTATCGGGCAGCTGATCGATGCCTACAGGTAGAATGTTTGCATTAATTATTTCAGTACTGATTTGAGACAGGGCATTAAACTGAATATTAAACAATACGTTAGGATCGATTCCCAGCACCCATTCGGCACCAGCACCGAGCATACGAAGCATGTGATAACCATTTCCACAGCCAATATCCAGTACATGCCTGCCTTTCAGGGGTGAGATATTGTCACATAGCCTTTGCCACTTTTTGTCTGATCGCCACTCACTATCAATCTTTATGCCAAAGACATTGAAAGGGCCTTTACGCCAGGGGCTTAGATTAAGCAAATACTGTTTTAATTGCTGCTTCTGATCATTACTAGTCTGACTTTTATCACCAATTTGAATAGATGCCAATGACAGGTCAATGTGGTCAGTTTTGTACACAGAGAGTTGTTCAAGTGCCTGGTTCCAGCGGGGGTAGTCGCCGTGTTCAGAGCAAATCTGACCAGCCAGGGCCAGTTGTTCTTTAAGCCAGGGGTGTAATGATGTGCCTTTTACAGATACCAAGAAGGAGTCCGGGTGATTCATTTTTTACCTGGGAATACTGCTGTATGTTGAAAGACCGTGAGTTTACAGGATAAACAGATCCACTTAATAACACAGTGAATGGAATTTAAGATATGGAATATGGTAAAAGTAAGTATTCACTATTATTTATTAGCGATGACCGAATATTTTTAGAGAATATGATCCAGCGCAAAGTTTTAAATTGTTCATGCGGTAATATATAAGACATTATTTGATAAATAATCAATGTGGAGCCACCTATGGGTGAGGATAAGACGCTTATAATCGACGGCAATGAGGCTGTGGCGAGAATCGCGCATAAAACCAACGAAGTCATCGCTATTTATCCCATTACGCCATCCTCTCCGATGGGGGAATTATCTGATGACTGGTCGTCAGCAGGTAAAACAAATATCTGGGGGAATATTCCCGAGGTTATAGAGATGCAGAGTGAAG
>JAUVSB010000072.1 GCA_030597275.1 Gammaproteobacteria bacterium | reverse complement strand
TCAATCGTCGCTTCATGGCCATTGCCGAACAGATGGGCCTGGTTCTTCAGCGTACCAGCCACTCGGTTAACATCAAGGAACGCATGGATTTTTCCTGTGCCCTGTTCACGGCTGAGGGTGAGCTGATAGCCAATGCCCCGCACATTCCTGTACACCTTGGTTCGATGTCTGATTCAGTACGTGCGGTGATTGAAAAGCATAAAAACAGCATAAGTCCCGGAGACTCTTTCATTCTCAACAACCCCTACCAGGGCGGCACTCACTTGCCAGATATCACCGTCATCACGCCTGTATTTGAGCAAGACTGTGATGGCCAAAATCCAGCACTGTTATTTTTCGTTGCATCACGCGGTCATCATGCCGATATTGGTGGCATCACTCCTGGCTCTATGCCCGCCAGGAGTCACAGTATCACTGAAGAAGGCATCCTGCTGGATAACATAAGGTTTGTTCAGAACTATCAGCTTGATGAAGCACTACTGACTGAACTGTTAACTCAGGGTCAGTACCCCGCGCGCAAGCCCGAACAGAATTTAGCGGATTGTCGTGCGCAGCTTGCAGCCAACCAACAGGGTATTTCCGAGCTGCATAAGTTAATCGAAGAATTCGGGCCAGGCATGGTCCGTAGCTACATGTCCCATGTACTGGATAATGCCGAAGCAACGGTAAGAACACTCCTGTCTTCGCTAAATGATGGAGCGTTTACCTGCACCATGGACAACGGAGCGCAGATCAACGTCAACATCCAGATAAACCACAAGCAGCAATCTGCACTGATTGATTTTACCGGCACCTCAGATCAGTTGTCATCAAATTTCAATGCCCCCGCTGCAGTCTGTCGCGCAGCCGTACTCTATGTGTTTCGCTGCCTGGTGGATAAGGATCTACCACTCAATGAAGGCTGTATGCGTCCGCTGGAACTGCGGATACCTCCACACACTTTCATTAACCCAGATTACCCGGCAGCAGTCGTTGCCGGTAACGTTGAGACCTCACAGATAATAGTCGACAGCCTGTTTGCAGCTTTAGGTGTGATGGCAGCATCCCAGGGCACAATGAATAACTTCACCTTCGGTAATGAAAATTACCAATACTATGAGACCATCTGCGGCGGTACCGGTGCTGGCCCTGATTTCCATGGAACTAGTGCTGTACAGTCACACATGACCAATTCCCGCCTTACCGACCCTGAAATTCTTGAACAGCGTTTTCCCGTTACGGTTGAATATTTTAGAGTGCGTAACAATAGTGGCGGGTCCGGTAAACATGTCGGTGGTGATGGCGTAGAACGCTGTATACGCTTTAAACAAGGAATGAAAATCTCTATTCTTTCCAACCGGCGCCAAACAGTACCCTTTGGCCTGGCCGGTGGAAAAGCTGGTGAGACAGGTGAAAACTGGTATATTGATCCCGATGGTAAACATCTAGCCCTGCCAGCCTGCACAGAAATTGATGTACCTGCCGGCGGTTCAATACTGATCAAAACACCCGGGGGTGGGGGATACGGATCCCGTAATGAATGATTAACGCCAGGTTAAAATTATAGGGCACCTCTATTAAGTTGGATTTAATCACTATGTAGGTGCGAATTCATTCGCACAAGTTTCTTACCTCTTCTGCGTGCGAATGAATTCGCACCTACAACCTACAACCTGGAACCTGGAACTTGGAACTTGAATCAACAATAAGCCTTGAAGTTTTCTTCGTCTCAGACCGCACCGGCATCACCGCCGAGGCGCTGGGCAGGAGTCTGTTAACGCAGTTCAACAAAGATGATTGTCGTTATACCATGCTGCCTTATATCGATACTGAAGAAAAGTTATCCACTGTCATCCAGAAGATACATGCCGCAAAAAGTGATAATCGCCAGGTAATCGTTTTCAGCACCCTGGCCAGCAAGGAACACCGTCAACGTCTCATCAATGAAGATTTCTTTGTACTGGATCTTTTCGCAACCTGTCTGCCGCCGCTGCAATCCGCTATGCATCGGCATAGCTCGCCGGCCATCGGGCAGACACATGGCATGGGTGACCAAAACCAGTATCTTGCCCGCATGGATGCGGTAAATTTCACATTGAATGTCGATGATGGCCTGCGAACCAAAGACTACGAACATGCAGATTTAATACTGGCCGGTGTCTCGAGATCCGGCAAGACACCGACCTGCCTTTACCTCGCCATGCAATTTGGCATCCGCGCTGCCAATTACCCGCTGGTCGAAGAAGACCTGGATAAAGGTCAGCTTCCCGAAGTATTGAAACCCTGGAAAGAAAAACTATATGGCCTGGTTATCGATCCAGATTCTTTACAAAAAATACGTCAGAGCCGTATGCCTGACAGTCGCTATGCTTCGATTGAACAATGCCGCAAGGAAATACGACAGGCCGACACCCTGTATAGACAGGAAAAGATTCCAGTAGTCGAATCCAGCAGCATGTCAGTCGAGGAACTCGCAACCACACTGATGCAAAAAGCGGGATTACAACGGCAATATTAAATCAGCCAGTAGCAGCAATCCTATATTAGTTGATTTTTTACACCCGAGCGGTATATTGATCAATCCAATTACAAGAGAATAACAACCATGAAAAATAACGAAAAATCATCAATGAATAACGAACAAAAAGATAATGGCATCAGCCGTCGCGACGTTCTATTAGGGATGGGAGCCGCCGCAAGTTTTGCCTATGCAGGAGCAGCGAGTGCAGCCATGCCGGGACACGATCACAGCAAACATACAGCACAGATGCCGGATGTTTTGAATACAACCAACATCTGTCTTGATAAGGGCCAACGCTGTATTGCACATTGCCTGGTGAGCTTTACTGAAGGTGATACAGAATTGGCAGACTGCGCCATGAAAGTACATGAAATGCAGGAAATCTGCAGTGCTTTTTCCTACCTGCTGGCAGCAAATTCAACTTATGTGAAAGAGTATTCAACCATCTGCGAAAAAGTGTGTAAGGATTGCGCAAAGGAATGCCGTAAACATGAGAAACACATTGAATGTAAAGCCTGCGCAGAGGCCTGTGATGACATCGTTGCAGCGATTCAACTACACCTGTCATAAGCTTGCCTGATCATTATTTTTGATAATGCCGGGACCAGTGTATTCCTGATCCCGGTAATTCATTTCAAGGAAAATTCCTCCGCAATAGCTAGCTAGTGAATGCTATGTAATACTATGCATTGATAGTATTAAAGCTTAAGGAATCATAATGTCCAGCGTCAAACGCCTCGTTCTAGATGTACTTAAACCTCACCAGCCGAACACTCTCGACTTTGCTCGAGCTGTTGCGTCATTAGGTGAGGACTACCAGGTTGACATCCACGTACTGGAAGTGGATGAAAAGACCGAGACTGTGCAGGTAATAATTGAGGGCAGCAATCTTGATTTTGAGCTTATTAGCAGTGCGATCGATGAAAACGGAGCATCGTTGCACAGCATTGACGAGGTCTCTGTCGCTGGCAAGTGATGCTCTATCTCGACACAGAACCTAGTCGGTAATGACGATGGTGTTGAAACAGATCAAAACCCTGTTGGAGATCTCACAGTCCAGGGAGATTATGCGCCGCTACTTTGTCGTCAACGGCTTCGATGGCGCCTTGACTATGCTCGGGTTGATAATGGGTTTCTACGTCAGCGATTATGTCGAGCTTGCGATAGTCATCACAACCTGCCTTGCTGCGGCACTGGCACTCGGCATGAGCGGGATTTCCAGCGCATACATCAGTGAGGCAGCAGAACGACGCCGCACCCTGATGGAACTCGAAAAGGCGATGGTGACATCTCTCGATGAGAGCCATCATGCTCGCGCAGCGATCTGGATCCCCTGGCTGGTTGCCCTGGTTAATGGCCTTGCCCCGCTCCTTTTTGCCCTGATCATCATCTCACCGCTGTGGCTCGCGCATAGTGGTATGGTGCTGGCGCTTGAACCCCTGCTGATAGCGATGCTTGTAGCACTGTCTATCATCTTCCTGCTCGGTGTATTTCTTGGCCGCATCGGTGGGACCTTCTGGCTATGGAGCGGCCTACAGAGTCTGGCGGTCGCATCAGCGACGGTGGGCTTGATCTACCTCATTGCGTGAGTTGTTGGAAAAATTAATTTTCGTTCAACTCGGCATCTGATGTGAATTTCTATGTCGTATCATGCCTGGTGATGTTTCCATAACAACATACGCAACACGACAAATGCTCCTGCCCCCGCTGCCAGGTGTTTCAATGTATGGCCACTGACGATATGGCCAAAAAGATCAAAGACCTCTTTGTCGTAATACTCCAAAACTTTCGATAAGGTATACCACGCAACTACCCAGGCAAGAAATCGACCGGCGGTATAGCGGTATGTAGGAAAAAGCCAAAGCACGACAGGCAACATTAGAATCGGATAGAACTGTACGAAACCGTAAAACCTGAGATCACCGTGTCCTTGCGACTCGGTCATATGCCAGTACACCAGGCTCAGTATGCCCAGTACAACAAGCAATGCCAGCAGCCAGGTATTACCGAGCCGGTTATGGATGCGATCGGCAATGACTGCTGAACAAAATGCCATGAAAGCGACCGACATTGGCAGGCGATCCCAGAACAGCCGTTCATTGGAGGGTTCGAGATGGTAATAAGAAGATCCAACACTGATCAGGGCAACACCTGTAAAGAAGATAAGGTATGGCCAGGCATCTTGGCGCTGGGTGAAAAGAATTTTGTGCTTTGCCCCGAGAATCACAAAAACACCAATAACACCGACGATTGCGAAGCCTGCATTCGATACCACGTTATTGAAATTCGGGATGCCAAATAAAGAATGAACATCTGCGAACAGATGATAAGCAGGATCCTGCGGAATCGGGTCAATGAAAAACAGGCCGAGCAGGCCTGCGCCTAGCAGGCCGATCAAAATCATCACTCGCTTTCTATATGTCAGTTCGATGATATACCAACCTCTTCCGTGTTCCGCCGCTTCAAGTGTAGTGTCCTATATCATGTGACAGTGCACATCCGCCTTTATATTCAGATGCTTTTTATATCTCAAGCTTCAAACTTCGTCTCTCCATCCTGTTCATGTATCGCTGTCTGGATCTTGATTAATTCCATAATATTGTCGAGATTGATAATACCCACCAGTTGATCGTCTTCGGTCACAGAAATAAGAGGGCAGTGGCCGGCTTGCAAGCGCCCAAGTACCTTCTCAAGAGGCTCTTTAATATCTGCACTCTGAATCTCTTTCTGCATCCAGGCACCGACATGGTATTGCTCTCCCTGTGCCTGCAATCCTTTCAACATATCATCCTGTGTAAGCACTCCAACCATGACCTTATCCAGCAGCACAGGGAAATCTTTCTGGCTGCCGGCAAGCGTCAGCTCAATGGCATGGGAAAGCGTATCCTCAGGTGCGAGCACCTGAAAGTCAGTCAGCATCGCACTGCCTGCCGCCGCATCATGCAAACTTGATTTGACCTGTTCTGTGCCCGCCTCGGCCGCCGCCCCAATCCAGACAAACAAGGCAATAAAGATAAGGAAGGGGTTGTAGAGCAGGCCGATTAAACCTAACCACAGGGCCATGCCCTGCCCTACTTTGGCAGCTACCTGGGTGGCCCGGTTATGGGTCATACGCATGGACAGCGCCGCCCTTAACACCCGTCCTCCATCCATAGGGAATGCTGGCAGAAGATTGAAGACAGCCAGTATGATATTAACCACCATCAACTTTTGCAGAAACGTAGCTTCTGCAAAGTCAAACGAGCCTATTTGCATTGAGTTTGTTAATGAGAGCCACAGCCAAAGGACAATCGCAATAACCAGGTTCACCGCCGGCCCGGCCAGCGCTCCGGCAATCTCCTCTTTCGGATCGTCAGGCATACGCTCCATAGCGGCCACACCACCAATGGGCAAAAGGATAATCTTTTCGGTACGTATGCCGTAACGCCGTGCTGTCAGGGCATGTCCTAGCTCATGTAGCACCACACAGGTAAACAAGGCGAGGATAAAACTCACACCGGTGAAAACAGCTGCCAGGTTGCCGCCCACTAGCCAGAAACTCAGGCCGATCCACACTATCAAAATGAAAAAAGTAGCATGAACATAAACATCAATACCAGCAAGACGGGCAATTTTCCAGGACCATTTCATATTTCATTACCTGTTTCGATTCAGCTTCCGTACAAAAAATTTCTCTAACTCAACCAGAAATAAGACAGAGGAGGCAACCAGCAGGATAATTAGCCAAATATTAAAGCCTATTGCCGTGGTACCAAACAAGGCCTGCATTGGCGCAAGGTAGGTAAAACCAAGCTGTAATATGATGAGTACGCCAATGGCAATCAGCACATAACGGTTGCCTGTTAATCCTGCCCGGTTAAATACCGAGGCAGTCATATAACGTGAGTTGAATAGATAAAAAATCTCAAACACGACCAGTGTGTTCACAGCCACCGTGCGTGCATGCTCAATGTTAACACCTTGTTCCATCTCCCACAGAAAAAGCCCGAACGTTCCACTCATCAGAATAACTGAGACAAAGGCCACGCGCCAGATAAGATGAGGTGTCAGTATCGGTTCATGGGCATCACGTGGTGGGCGATGCATTACATTCTGCTCGGGCGGTTCAAATGCCAGCGCCAGCGCTAAAGTAACAGCCGTCACCATATTTACCCAGAGTATCTGCACTGGCGTTAACGGCAGCTGCTGAAAACCAAACAAGATGGCAGCAAGGATAATCAGTGCCTCACCACCATTGGTCGGTAGAATGAAGAGGATGGCCTTCTTGATATTGTCGTAAACCGTGCGTCCTTCTTCTACGGCATGAGCAATAGAGGCAAAATTATCATCGGCCAGTACCATTTCGGCGGCTTCCTTGGCCGCTTCGGTTCCATTCTGGCCCATGGCGGTGCCTACGTCGGCACGTTTCAAAGCCGGTGCATCATTCACGCCATCACCTGTCATCGCTACAATTAAACCCTGTTCCTGCATCAACCTGACTAAAAGCAGCTTGTGTTCAGGATTGACGCGCGCATACACATCAACATCTTGTACGCGTTGGCGCAACTCATCCTCGGACATTACTTCAAGTTCCTGCCCGGTGAGTACATCATCCGTATTAATAAGTTTCAGTTGCTGAGCGATAACGCGTGCGGTGGTAGCGTGATC
>JAUVSB010000055.1 GCA_030597275.1 Gammaproteobacteria bacterium | reverse complement strand
GACACGGATGTCTTCTACCAGGTGCTGGATATGGTCCGGTGGAGGTGCAGTCATCTTTGAAATGATGATGGCAACTGTGAAGTTCACTGCTGCACCTATAGCACCGAAGGCATTCGGTGAAATACCGAAGAACCAGTTTGCGCCCATATCACCCAGGTAACCGGTACCCGGAATGAACATAATGCCTTTATGCTGGAACACATAGAGCATGGTGACACTGATACCTGCAATCATTCCCCAGGTCGCACCGGCACGATTCATCTTTTTGTTAAAGATACCCATCATCAGTGCCGGGAAGATCGAAGCTGCCGCAAGACCAAATGCAATTGCCACGGTACCGGCTGCAAAATCGGGTGGATGTATTCCAAAGTACCCGGCCATCGCGATTGCACCTCCCATTGCGATACGACCCGCCATCAATTCATTCTTCTCCGAGATCTTTGGCATAAAGATGCCTTTTAGCAGATCATGAGAGATTGATGAAGCGATAGCCAGTAATAATCCAGCCGCAGTCGATAGAGCTGCAGCAAGACCACCCGCTACAACCAGGGCAATAACCCAGTCCGGCAGTTTGGCAATCTCAGGATTGGCCAACACCATGATGTCACGGTCAACCTTGACCATTTCATTGCCTTTCCAGCCAAATGATTCAGCCTTCGAAGCAAATGCTTCGCTCTTATCATTGTAATACTGGATGCGACCATCACCATTCTTGTCTTCATACTTCAGAAGTCCGGTAGTTTCCCAGTTTTTGAACCATTGCGGACGTTCATCATAGGCAAGGTTACCTTCAACTGTACCGACTTCACCTGTCTGAATGGTCTCCATCAGATTAAGACGGGCCATCGCGCCAACAGCTGGAGCAGTGGTATAGAGTATCGCAATAAAGACCAGTGCCCAGCCAGCAGTAGAACGTGCATCTCTTACTTTAGGTACGGTAAAGAAACGCATAATGACATGAGGCAGACCAGCGGTGCCAATCATCAGTGTCAGGGTATAAACAAACATATTGAGTTTGCTACCCATTACCTGGGTCGTGTACTCCTTAAAGCCAAGTTCTCCTACCACCATGTCCAGCTTGTCCAGCATCGACAACGATGTACCCGTCATATCAGCACCCAGACCAAGTTGTGGTAAGGCCACACCGGTAAGCTGCATAGAGATGAAAACTGCCGGTACTGTATAGGCAAAAATAAGAATGACATACTGTGCAATCTGGGTATAAGTGATACCTTTCATTCCACCCATTACTGAGTAAATAAAGACTACACCCATACCTGCGTACAAACCGGTATTATAATCCACTTCAAGGAAACGGGAGAAAGCGACACCAATGCCCTTCATCTGCCCGATAACATAGGTAATGGATGCCAGTATTAAACAGATTACGGCGACAATACGTGCCGTTTTTGAGTAATAACGCTCACCGATAAATTCCGGTACGGTAAACTTGCCAAATTTACGCAGATACGGTGCCAGCAACATCGCCAGCAATACATAACCACCGGTCCATCCCATCAAAAATACTGATGCTCCATAACCGTTAAAGGCAATTAATCCGGCCATCGATATAAAGGAAGCGGCTGACATCCAGTCTGCTGCCGTTGCCATACCATTGGCTACAGGATGCACGCCCTTGCCTGCAACATAAAAATCACCGGTAGTTTTTGCTCTGGCCCAGAATGCGATCCCGATATATAGTGAAAAGGACATCCCGACCACAAGATAAGTCATTGTTTGAAGATCCATAATACCCCCTTAATCTTCGTGAACGTTGAATTTGCGATCGAGCTTATTCATGCGCCAGGCGTAGAAGAAGATCAAAAAGACAAAGGTATATATCGATCCCTGTTGTGCAAACCAGAATCCCAGCTTGTAGCCACCCAGGCTGATACTATTCAATGAATCAGCCAGTAATATACCGAACCCAAAAGATACAATGAACCAGACAACTAAACATCCTCCAACCAGGCGGATATTTGCTTTCCAGTAAGCCTCTCTATCACTCATAGCGGTAGTCCTCTCTTGAAATTACTTGAAATAAATAAGTTTTTATTAATTATCTCTGCATACACAATAGCTATACAGATCAGCTGATTATAAACACTTATGGCTTAATAACAATCATAAATGACCTTATCAGGGGCAATAAAAAACCATCACCTGACGACTATAATTTGTTAAGCTCACATGGCTTGACAGCCTTAAAAACCAAGCGTAGCCTGCATTGAAAGAAAACTATAATATAATCACTACACAGCTAAACATGGATTTAAATCAATGACCACAGCCAGGGTGCTGGAATACTCGATGTCCGCACCGCAGATGAATACAGAAGCGGTGCAATTAATAATAGCCTGAATATGCCATTGAGCCAGATTCGCAAGTTTGCCGATGATCTGGATAAATCACGCAAGTATGTTATCTACTGCCAGATGGGCAACCGCAGTTCTGTTGCCGCTTTCATGCTCAATCAACGGGGTTTCGATACCGTTGCGTTAAAAGGCGGGCTGATGACGCTGACACTGATCCCTCAGGAAGTGCCGAATAGCTAACGAGCAAGAATCGTATAACCAGGTATGATATTGCTTGTAGGAGCGTCGCTCCTACAAAAGACCAGTCAATTACACATCAAGGCCAGCTCGTACTCATCCAGCTCTTTAAACGTCAACACTACAAAATAGTTTAAGATTTGATATGCTATTGTTATGAATTCTCATCAGATAGGAAAACATCAATAGTGATGGGTTCATGGTAGTGGTCATTCAGAAGAGTCACCACATCTCCCAATAATCCGAAATAAAGAGGAGGTCTTTTAATGAAAAGACTTACACGTTTTTTTGCGGCAGCCCTGATTATCAGTGGTTTCACACTGGCACCAGTAGCTGATTCTGAAGCATGGTTCAATATGAGCGGGCCATGGGATAATGGCTCAGGCTGGGGCGGTAGCCCATGGAATAGTGGCTATGGTGGCGGCCCATGGAATAGAGGTTACGGTGGCGGCCCTAACTGGGGTGGTGGCGGTATGCCATGGAACAGTGGCTACGGCGGCGGCCCTAACTGGGGTGGTGGCGGCATGCCATGGAACAGTGGCTGGGGCGGAAACCGCTACGGTGGCGGAGCACCTTATTACGGTGGCGGAGCACCTTATTACGGTGGCGGAGCACCTTATTACGGTGGCGGCGCGCCATACTACGGCGGAGGAGCACCCTACTATGGTGGCTATCCCAACTATGGTGGCGAAGCTGCACCTGCACCAGAAGCTCCTGCCCAGTACCCGCCGGCAGTCACACCTGTCGACTAGTATTTAGAAGCAGGAACAAAAAAGGGCCGCGAAATGCGGCCCTTTTTATTGTATTAGGTTTTACGTTTTAGGTGTTACGTAAAACATAAACCGTAAAACGTAATACTTTTTATTCATTCTAACCAACTATTAACCCTTTCAAGATCAGCAACCTCCAGACTCCCTGTCACCCGCTTTAATTGCAAGGTGCTGAGGATAAACTGGTACTTGGCATTGATGTAATCCCTCTCCGAACCATAAAGGTCACGCACAGCATCCAGCACTTCTACGTTGGTATTCACACCGGCCTTAAAGCCTTCACGTTTTGCTTCTACCGTGCTGTTACCCGCCCTGACCGCTTTATTCAATGCCTGCAGGCGGCTGATGCCGCTGGTTATCGCCTGGTAGGCTGACCTTGAAGTTCTATCAACACTCCGCCTTATGCCTTCCTGCTTATGCAGGGCGGTCTGATATAAAGCTCTTGCCTCTCTGGTTCCTGACACCACTCCCCAGCCCTGTACCAGCGGGATAGCCAGCTGCAGGCCAATATCTGTATTTTCATTTAATCTGCCTGATCCAGTCAGGCTGCCATCGGCATCTGAGTTAGAATGTGAGGCAACCAGATCCAGGGTCGGGTAATGCCCTGCCTTTATTCTCGATACCTCTCGATCAGCTATCTCAACTGTGCGCTGCGCAGCGAGGTAATCAAGATTGTTTTTCAATGCAGAACCTACCCAGTAATCCAGATCATTTGGTGACGGGGGATCGAGAGGGGGTTTATCACTAGCAATAACAAGTAAATGCCCCGGCTCCTGTGCAGTCAGTTCCTTTAGGGCCACCAGGGCATCACGCAGTGCAAAATCCGCTTCAATTGTATTTGAAACAGCCAGGCTGTAGCGAGACTCGGTAGCATAAAGATTGGTGACTGTCCCCAGTCCTACGTTCAACCTCTCCTGGTCAAGCTCCAGCTGCTCAGCAAGTGCCTTTTTTTCAGCTTCAGAAACCCTCAGATTTTCCTGCGCTACCAGCGCCTGACCATAGACAGTGGCGACCCGATAGATCAGCTCCTGTTTGGCAGAATCCAGATCCAGCATGGCCTTTTCAAGATTAACTTTTGCCTGCTTATATAACTGCCAGGCAGGGACATCAAACAATGCCTGGTTGAAGTTCACTGACCAGCTTTCAATATTGTAGTCTGCTTCGCCATCAAAGCCCGTTATATTGTCATTGCTGGTGACTTCCTGGCTACGTCGAGTAGTACCGGCATTGGCACCGAGGAATGGAAGTAGGCCTGCCCTGGCCTTGCCAAGCCTGGCATTCTCAGCTTCGTAAATACTGATCGCAGCCTGATACTGCTGATCCTGCACGCTAGCGAGCTGATAGGTAGACATCATATCGTCTGCCGAGACCTTTGCAGCCACCAGCAGAAAAACTGGTAACATAAAACAGAAAAAATAAGTCCTTTTATGCTCCATTATTTTCGCCTGATGTTAATAATCTTTGTGAGTTGTTATTCATAGCACCTGCTCTATCTGAGATTTTATAAAGGATAAACCGGGTGCGGTTTTTGCTCTTCATAATATGGCATCATGCGTGGTATCAGTGAATCCAGACGGTCAATACGCTTACCGGATGATGGGTGGGTACTTAAAAAATCAAATGAAGAGCTACCGGATTCCTTACTCATTTTCTGCCACAGCGTAACGGCTGCGTGAGGGTTATACCCGGCTCGGGCAGCAAGCTCAATACCTATCTCATCCGCCTCAGATTCGGCTACCCGGCTGTTCGGCAGTGTGACCGCAACCAACGCTGCAGCAGATGCTCCCGTTGCGATATTTTGATTGTCCGTTGCAACGCCGACAATAAGCACACCTAGTGACGTGGCCAGGGCAACAGACATTTTTTCTGCCGTGTGCTTGGCCAGGGCATGTGATATTTCATGTGCAAGGACCTGCGCCAGCTCATCATCAGTGGGTTTTATTTTCTCTATCAGGCCTGTATACAATGCCATCCTGCCACCCGCCATAGACCATGCATTAACTGTCTTTGGATCATCGATAATCTTCATGCTCCATTTCCAGTTCCTGGTATCCGGCCGCATGATAATTGCTTCATAAATCAGCCTGCCAGTTATATTATTTACCCGCTCAATCAGTTCCTGATCGTTGGATAATTGGCCTTTTTTGGCATAACCGTCCATTGCCTGCGCATAGGCCGTTGCCGACTGGGTAATCGCCGACTGTTCCGAGATCATCATGAACTGACTGCGACCGGTTTGCGTAGTCGTACACGAACTCGAGATAAAGGAAATGCTAAAAATAAAAATCAGCTGTAGTATTTTCATCAACGTCTATCCTGAAGTCTCTCAACCCTGATGTAAATCCGGGATGTAGATTCCTGCTGCCGCTTTGATACTGAAGCAATTCCGCTTTGCCTGTTTGCACCCGACTGGTCTACATTTCCAATCTCTATCCAGTCGCCCAGCTTACCAGCAACAGTCGTGCTGACATTCGATACAGCTACACTTTGTCTGCCCTGCCGGGCAGTGCGTCCATTAATTCTTATATTATTTCTTTTGCGGCTGACTGAATTAATCTCAAGGAAAACTTCATCTCCATTGATGCGAGGAATAGCATAAAAACCGGTAACAGCAGGATAGAATTCCGTGTTGTCATAGGCGTACACACCACCAGGGCCTGATACCGCACCACGGTTCCTGACGGGGATTTCCTCGCCCATATAAATATGTGCCTCTCGCCCCTCAAGCACCTGTACCTGCTGGGTGATATTCATTTCTTCATCTTGCCTGTTTGATTTTGCCTGCACCGACAAATAGTCCTTATCCGTATGGTGCCCTCCATCTGTAGTTCCAAAGCGAACACCGCCATCGTTGATCGCAATGTTACCGGCACGCCCCTGAACAGAAGCTGAACCTTGCTTGCCTGAATAACTATTGCCTCGTCTGACACTGATCAACAGGCGAACAGGTGATTTGTCCAGGGCGCTGAGTACTTTACGAACCTGTACTAATTGCTGAGGTGTCGCAGTAACGACCAGCTGACCCTGCAGTCCACTGACAGAACCGGATGGTGAAACCAGTGGTCGTATGACTGGAATAATCTCGCTGACAGATCGGTAAGCAAGAGGAATAACTTCTGTCACCATTTGCGGTGCATTGGCAATAGTGATCAATGGAAAGCAAAAGAGCAGCAACAAATAGAATCGCTTCATCACAGCTTTATCCCATAGCCTTCAGCCGTCAGGCAGCAGTGTTTCCATCGCCATTAGATCATCCATGTTTTCACGGCGACGAATGATATGGGTTTCTTCACCATCAACCATTACCTCAGGAGGTCGGGGCCGGGTATTGTAGTTAGAGCTCATGCTGAAGCCATAGGCCCCCGATGAACGAATAGCTAACAGGTCACCTTCCTGCAGAGAGAGTTCGCGCTGCTTTGCCAGGGTATCACCTGTTTCACATACGGGACCGACAACATCCCAGGTTTTGTTGTTATCACTACTGCGCGGCTGAACCGGTACCACTTCCTGCCAGGCATCATAAAGTGCCGGGCGCATAAGGTCATTCATCGCTGCATCAACAACAGCAAAATTGTGATCAGGTGTTTTTTTCAAATATTCAACACGAGTCAATAAGATACCTGCATTGCCCACTATCGCGCGCCCGGGCTCCAGTATCAGGGTCAGGCCGGGCATATCTCTTTGATCAAGCCGTTGCCTCAGCGCCTGCACATATTCTTCTGGCAAAGGCGGGGTTTCATCCTGGTAAGATATACCCAGCCCGCCGCCAATATCCAGGTGCTTCAAATGGACACGCGCAGCTGTTAGCTTTTCAACGATATCCAGCACACGATCCAGCGCTTCGATCAGTGGTGAAATCTCGGTTAATTGCGATCCGATATGGCAGTCTATTCCTACCAGGTCAAGCATCGGATATTCATAATGTGCCATGGTATAAAGCTCATATGCTTCATCTGCTGGAATACCAAACTTGTTTTCTTTCAGGCCTGTTGAAATGTAGGGATGTGTTTTGGGATCGACATCAGGATTCACACGCAATGATACGGGTGCCCGCAGCCCCAACTGACCGGCAATACCGGATATACGCTCAAGCTCTTCGGCTGACTCTACATTGAAGCATTTAATTCCTGCGCGTAAACTGGCACGAATTTCAGCTGTCGTTTTCCCGACACCTGAAAACACCACTTTCTCAGGATCTCCACCAGCCCGCAATACACGCTCCAGCTCTCCGCCAGACACAATATCAAATCCCGCCCCTAACCTTGCCAGCACGTTCAGCACGGCAAGATTTGAATTGGCTTTTACCGCATAACAAATGAGATGAGGAATACCGTCAAGAGCATTTTCAAAGGCCTGGTAATGTCGAGTCAGCGTTGCCCGCGAATAAACATAGGCTGGCGTGCCTACACTTGCGGCTATATCTGCAAGTGCTACGGACTCAGCATACAATTGTCCATGCTGGTAGGAGAAATGATCCATTTAGAGTATAAATCCTTTAAATAGAAGTCCTGAAATGTTAATCCTGAACCGTTAATCCTTCTTTTCAGATTTTTCTTCATCATCTGAACTTTCAGTTTTACTATCGTCAGCTACTTTTTCAACATCAGTTGCAGCCGCAACAGGGGCTGGCTCTTTTTTCAGATACAAGGGACCCTTCTGTCCACAGGCAGACAACAGAAACAGGCTAGCGAGCAAGAACAGCCCTGCAAATTGTATTTTCATCAGTAACTCCAGAATAGTAGAATGCACACAAGTGAATAGTATAACCCGTGAAACACCAATCTACATCGAAAAAATATGACAAAAGATACGAATACCGAGGACTTCAGATGTACGCTGGAAAAGCTGGAAGAGATACTCGATGAATGTGATGCCAACATTGACTACGATACCGTCAGCGACATTCTCACCATTGAGTTTGAAGACGGCAGCAAGATCATCATCAACTATCAAAGTGCCAATGGACAGTTATGGCTGGCCGCACGCAGTGGAGGCTTCCATTATGACTATGATGTCGATAAAAATATCTGGGAAAATGACCGCAACGGGACAGATTTCTTTGATGAATTGTCCAGACTGGCAGCGGAGCAGGCGGGGGGGGAGATAGTCTTTAAGGCCTGAGGTCTGAGGTCTGAGGTCTGAGGTCTGAGGTCTGAGGGCTGAGGTCTGAGGTCTGGGGTCTGAGGTCGGGGGTCTGAGGT
>JAUVSB010000075.1 GCA_030597275.1 Gammaproteobacteria bacterium | reverse complement strand
TTTCTTTCTTTCAGCCATTCCAGCGCAGATAGTTGCGGGTCGAAGTCGACCAGGATAGTTTTGAATTCATTGGTAGCAAAATAGCTTGCCAGGTTAGTAGAAAGTGTCGTTTTGCCACAACCACCTTTGGCATTTACAACCAGTATGGTTTTCATGCGATACCAGCCTCCTTGTTTTGGCGAAGTTTCTACCTCGCTTACCCAGTGATACTAAACTACAATTTATATTAAATACAGTTTCAAGTTTCAAGTCGTAGGTCAAAATATTACATTTTAATGATTTTGCTTTCAGTCTGCAGACCTAAGACCTCAAGGCAAATAATCCAGAGCAAGCCCGATAAAGACAACCGCACCAAACCAGTTGTTGTTTAGAAAGGCCTGTAAACAGCGTGTCGTGTCGCGGTCAGCGATCAGCCACTGTTGATAGAGAAAGAATAAGGAAGCAAACAACAGACCGGCATAAAAGAAACTGCCACGGTCAAAAAGAAATCCGATCCAGAGTAACAAGCCAATTGTTAAGAGTTGAAGTTTGCCAATAATTAAGCGGTCATTCTTGCCAAATAAGATGGCGGTTGACATAACACCAATCTTTAAATCATCTTCACGGTCAACCATCGCATACATGGTGTCGTAGGCAATAGTCCAGCAGATATTGGCCAGGAATAACAGCCATATTGCAGCGGGTAACTGACCGCTTTGGGCAGCAAAGGCCATAGGTATGCTCCAGCCGAAGGCAATACCCAGGTATACCTGGGGAAGGTGGGTGACGCGTTTCATGAAAGGGTAACTGGCCGCCAGCAAGACTGCTACTACAGATAATTTAATGGTCAGGCTATTGAGTTGCAGTACCAGTAATAGTGCGATTAAACACAATACAGTGAATAAAATAAGTGCTTCACGCGGTTTAACCCGGCCTGAAGCAATGGGGCGATTACAGGTTCGCTTTACGTCAGGATCGATATGCCTGTCAGCATAATCGTTGATCACACAACCGGCAGAGCGCATGACAAAGACCCCGACTATAAATATCAGAACGATAACAGCAGAAGGCTGGCCGTCACCTGCCAGCCACAGCGACCACAGTGTTGGCCAAAGCAGCAAAAAACTGCCTATTGGACGGTCGGCACGCATTAGCAATAGATATTGTTTGAGCTTTTCAAACATCCCCATAACCCATAACATCACCCGCCCAGCGTCGTATCAGCAATGGTACCAGTGCTGGAGATTCGGCTTCAATTTCAGCGGCGAGTGCCGGTACCTGTTCCAGTAAGTCTGCATCGCGGGAGAGGTCGGCGATGCGTAATTGCAATAATCCAGTCTGACGAGTACCCAACAGCTCACCCGGGCCGCGTAAATCAAGATCTATACGGGCAATCTCGAAGCCATCGGAAGTTTCGCGCATAGCGGCAAGGCGAGCACGGCCGTTTGCCGATAATTTTCCCTGGTACATTAAAACACAGGCACTTGCGGTGGAACCACGCCCCACCCTGCCCCGTAATTGATGTAATTGTGCAAGGCCCAGACGTTCAGCATTTTCTATAATCATCAGGCTGGCATTGGGTACGTCTACCCCCACTTCTATGACCGTTGTTGCAACCAGAATATCTGTTTGTCCACGACGAAAGTCATTCATGACCGAATCTTTTTCTTTAGCTTTCATTCTGCCATGTATCAGGCCAATACTAAGCCCCTGGAGTGCTTCAGACAGCAATTCAGCTGTGACTTCCGCCGCCTGGCACTGCAGGGCTTCTGATTCCTCAATCAATGTACATACCCAGTAAACCTGGCGTCCCTCCTTGCATGCTTTCTGCACTGCCTGAATGATTTGCTCACGTTTAGCATCAGACATCACCGCCGTCTCTACCGGCTGGCGGCCGGGTGGTAATTCATCAATAATCGAGGTTTCCAGATCAGCATAGGCAGTCATAGCCAGTGTGCGCGGAATCGGGGTTGCTGTCATGATTAACTGATGCGGAATAAATTTCCCTAGTCTGCCTTTCTCTCTCAGGGCGAGACGCTGATGTACACCGAAGCGGTGTTGCTCGTCAACGATAATTAAGCCCAGCTGCTTGAACTTGCTGTCTTCCTGAAACAAAGCATGAGTTCCGATGACCAGCTGTGATTCACCGCTTGCCATCGCAGAAAGAATGTCTCTCTTTTTAGCAGCAGGCAACTTGCCGGTTAACAGGCTGATGTGAATGTTTAATGGCCTTAACCATTTGGACAGTGTCTGCAGGTGCTGCTCGGCAAGTAACTCGGTAGGTGCCATCAATGCAACCTGATGACCTGCGCGCAGGGTAGCCAGGGCGGCCAATGCAGCGATGACGGTCTTACCCGAACCGACATCGCCTTGCAGCAGGCGCTGCATGGCTGTTTTTTGTCCAAGGTCTGAAAATATTTCATCAATGACCCGCTGTTGGGCATGGGTCAAAGAAAAAGGCAGCGCATTAATGAAATCGGCAGTGAGTTTGCTCGCATCATTTATCGGCAATGAGATGTTGTTTTTCCCACGCTTGCGTAATTGTCGAATGGACAGGTGATGTGAAAGTAATTCTTCCAGTGCAAGCCGTCTTTGCATCGGGTGTTTACCTTCCTGCAACAAGCGAATGTTGGCGCTACGTGGTGGGCGATGGATGTAGTGTAGTGATTCTGCCAGCAATGGTAGATTCATACTTTGGCAACTTGCTGTCTGCAGCAGTTCAGGCAGGCGATTTGCCTGTTGTGATAGTAAGTGAAGGGCCTGCCCAGTAAAACGGCGCATTGATAGTTGATGGACGCCTTCAGTTGTCGGGTAGACTGGGGTTAGCGTCTGTTCGATGATGTCGGCCGATTCTGTTTTGACAATCTGGTATTCGGGGTGAATGATTTCCAGGTCGGGGCCGCTACGCCTTGCTTCACCATAGCAGCGGACGATCACACCTCTTGCCAGGCTTTTTTGCTGCGCAGAAGAGAAGTGAAAGAAGCGCAAAGTGATAAACCCTGTGCCATCAGAAATACGTGTCAGCAACATGCGTCGACGGCCAAAACGAACTTCAGAGAGTTCAACAGTACCCTGTATTAACACTTCACTGCCGGGCTCTACTGCGCCGAGTGGCTTTAGCTGTGTACGGTCTTCGTAGCGGGAAGGCAGATGGAACAATAAGTCCTGAATGGTTTCTATACCAAGTCGCTGTAGCCGTGCAGCTACACGGGAAGCAACACCTTTTAATATGGTGACCGATGTGTCAGCAAATCCAGGTGGTCTGTCCATGTCCACTGAATTAGTAGGGGTGCTTTTAATGATCCAGGGCACCTCTATATGATTATGGATAGATCAGATTGCATACAAAAGTGTTCATATCAAGACAAGGATCGCACGTAATAGCTAGCTATTGCGAAGATTCTTAACGCCGAAATGGGCGATTTTGGATGTGAGATGAATATTCATGAATTATATAGAGGTGCCCTCTATTCCATTATATGTTCGTGGTCATCACTGAAGGTGCCATCCTGTTTGGCAAGAAAGGCTATCTTAGCCGATTGTTCCAGTGAACAGGCCCATTTATAGGCCATCTCTAATGATTCACCCTGGGCATAGATGCCGTGGCCGCGTACAACAACGACAGGGTATTCGGCCAGTGCAGTGGCTATCAGGATAGGCGAATGTTCGAAATAGGTTTTGAAGCTGATAGAGATAACGGGGACACGCGGGAAGTAATACTGGCCTTCGAGATCTACCGGTACAAAGTCTTCACCATTTAGCGTTAATGCCAGGGTGTATGGGTTGTGGCTATGTATGACTGCACGTGCTTCGGGATTATGACGATAGATGGCACGGTGTGCATGCTGATCCAGAGAGGCTTGTGGAACGTTCGCATCATCCATTGTGCAATGGATTAAATCACCCGCTTCTACCAGGTCAGCACAGGAACCTGTTGGCGTGATAAAAAAATCACTGTCGTGCAGGTATGAAATATTCCCGCTGTGCGAGTCATTCAGCCCATGCTGGCGCAACAGTTGATAAAAACGTATCAGGGCTTGCTTGTTATCCATGGCATAATAATGCCTGATAAAAAGCGAGTCGTCATCCTAAACGGTGCTTTAGTGTACGGAATTTATGCCAGATAGAGACAGGAAATCAGAAAAGAGCAACGCAACGCAGACACGCTTTGAGTGGTCGTTTCTTCATCCCCGTTTCTGGGGGCTGTGGTTTTTTCTCGCGCTGTTAAGATTGCTGGTATTTTTACCTCTGCCCGTATTACACGTCATGGGGCGCGCGATTGGACGATTATTCCATCGTGTAAATGATAAGCGCAGAGGCATTGCAGGAATTAATATCGCTCTATGTTTTCCTGAGCTGTCTGAAGAAAAGCAGCAGCAACTGGTGATCGGCCATTTTGAAGCCTACGGTGCGAGCATCTTTGATCTGGCCATTGGCTGGTGGGCTTCTTCCCGTCGTCTGTACAGGCTCACTACCGTGCATGGCATGGAAAAGTATCAGCAGCTGATAGATCAGGGGCAGAATGTCGTATTGTTGACGGGTCATCTCATTACAGTCGATTTATGTGGTCAATACATATCACCCTACAACCCCGGTGTGACTATGATGAAACCCTTAAAGAATCCTGTATTAAACTGGATGATGTACCGTGGTCGTATACGCAACGAGAATATTGTAGTCAATCGTGACCAGGGTATGCGTCCGATGATCCGCTTTGTGCGTAAGGGATATACGGGTTATTTTATGCCAGATGAAGATTTTGGCGCTAAGGCATCCGTGTTTGCTCCTTTCTTTGGGGTTCAGAGCTGGACTGTGACCAGCCTGTCAATGATGGCCCGACTGGGTAATGCCACCGTGCTGCCCGTTTTTATGTATAGTCTGCCGCGAGGTAAAGGCTACGAGTTATACATTGATCCTGCACTGGAACACTTCCCATCAGGAGATGATGTCCTTGATGCAACAATCATGAACCAGGCCCTGGAAAAGGGAATCAGGCGAATGCCGGAGATGTATGCCTGGACCTTCAAATTATTCAAGACACGTCCGCCAGGCGAAGAAGCGCCCTACTGATGACAAAATATACACACCCGCGCTACTGGCTGCTCTGGTTTGGCATCCTGCTGTTATGGTTGATCAGCTTGTTACCCTATCGTGTAACGGCCTTTCTGGGCAGAGGCCTCGGCTCTATCATGTATCTCGTTGCAGGGCGTCGAGCGCATATAGCAAAAACCAATCTTGAACTGTGCTTCCCCGAGTTTGATAGCGATCAAATTGAAGCCTTGATGAAGGCGCATTTCAAGGCACTGGGCCAGGCCGTACTGACCATTGGTATAAATTTGTTTGCATCCCAGCGAAGATTGCAGCGCCTGGTAACCATGCGGGACCGGCATTATTTTGATCAACAGATTGCTGCGGGAAAACCGGTCATATTACTGGCACCTCACTTCGTCGCCATGGAGATAGCCGGCCTGGTTCTGGCGCCAGAGCGTCATATGCTCAGCATGTACCAGACAATCCGGAATCCATTGATTGACCACTTGATACGCCGCAGCCGTAGTCGTTTCGGCGGCATCATGATAGAGAGAAAAGCGGATATGCGACAGGTAGTGAAGCTGGTGCGCGGGGGTAGCCCTTTTTACTACCTGCCGGATCAGGACCCGGGTTCCAGTGATAAAGTGTTTGCGCCCTTCTTCGGTATTCAAACGGCAGTTACACCTGGGCTGTCGCGCTTTGCCAGGTTAAGCAAGGCTGTTGTTATTCCCTGTTTTACAAAAATGTTACCCCATGGTGCTGGTTACGAGGTGATTTTTTTACCGCCACTGGAAGACTTTCCAACAAAGGATGCGGTAGAAGATGCAAGGCGCATGAATGAGGTCATCGAGCAGGGGATCAGGGAAATGCCGGCCCAGTATTTCTGGGTGCACAGGCGATTTAAATCTAGGCCGGAAGGTGAGGAAAGTTTGTATTGAACTTCAGTTTCAAGTTCCAGGTTCCAGGACGAAAGAAAACCCGCTTACGATACTGAGAGCCCTTATTCCGTAAACCAATCTTACGCCTTGAACCGCCGTTCTTCAGCTTCGATAAAAACACGCTTGACGTCTTTGTATTTCTTCTTGATCGCACGATCAATTTGAGCAACGGTATCTTCAATATCGTCGGCATCTGCAGAGTCGTTGAATTCCACGCTCAGGTTTACCAGTACGTATTCCGGGCCCATGTGCATGGTCAGGACATCATTGATATGGCGTACTTCTCTAAATGACATGACCTTTTTCCTTATTCCTTTGATGACATCAGGGTCGGCACTTTCCCCAATCAGCAGGCTTTTGGTTTCATAGGCGAGCCAGGCGGCAGTCATTGCAAGGATGAGTCCAATCAGTAAAGAAGCAATGCTGTCGTAGACAGGGTTGCCAGTGGCATCGGTGAGGGCAATGCCTATCATTGCCACCAGCAGTCCTGTCATCGCTGCGCTGTCTTCGAACAGGACAACAAACAGTGAAGGGTCTTTACCATTGCGTACTGCTTCAAACAGACCACGACTTCCCCGTTGCCGGCTAAAAGCTTTCCAGGCGAATGCCCATGCGACTCCTTCGAAAATAATTGCGAGTGTCAGTACAATGTAGTTGACCAAAGGATTCTGCAGCTCAGTTGGCTTGCTCAGTGAATGTATACCCTCATACACAGAAAGCCCGGCGCCAACACCAAAAATCATTATTGCAACGACAAAGCTCCAGAAATAAATCTCCTTTCCGTGGCCAAAGGGAAATTGTTTATCTGCTGGCAGCTTTGCCCGTTTCAGGCCGTATAACATCAAAGCCTGGTTACCGGTATCAACAACGGAATGGATTGCCTCGGAAAACATTGCCGAACTGCCAGTAAGAGCTGTAGCGACAAATTTCGTGGCCGCAACCATCAGGTTGC
>JAUVSB010000115.1 GCA_030597275.1 Gammaproteobacteria bacterium | reverse complement strand
CACTACTTTTTCTGTGTTGATGTTTACCACGGCAGGAGAGGCAGCTTTGACGGCTGAAGAGTAAGAAACCGGCCCACTCAATCCCGATGCACTGAAATCAGTCGATTTTTGTAATACTTCGTTTTTTTGCTCATTTGCCGACCCTGAGCTGAAGTCTGTAACTAAATAAATAAACAGAGTCGTTACAAAAAGACCAGCTGCGATGACTTTCATATATGCTTGCATTGAAAATCCAGAGTTTTTACCTGAAGGCAGGGGTTAAGGCATGAATGATGTGTAAAAAATAACTATATTTAGGGACCAGGTCAAGGAATGCATTTGTTAATAAATTCATAATTGCTCTGCTAAACAAAGCCAGGACACTTGTTAAACGAGGATCCTGTGATAGAATATCAGCGCATACTAATATGTGTATAACAATATTTACTCACAAAGTGAATGCGGTTTTTGATATACTCCGCGAAATTTGTAAATTTTGGTGACTGAAAACACTGGCCGTTTTGGTCATTTTTTATGCCACATTGATTGATTATAAGGTTCAGTTAGCCCTGCTCTGCAGGCTCGATTAGAGGTTAATTCATGAGTGAACAGAACGTAGATAAAGGCAGGCGACGCATGTTGACCCTGGCTACATCAGCCGTAGGTGCTGTTGGAGCAGGTTTCATGGCAACGCCATTTATCCTGAGTATGACACCGAGTGCCAGAGCTAAAGCGGCCGGTGCTCCGGTCGAAGTTGATTTTAGCAAGCTGGCTGAAGGCGTGTTATTGACCATAGAGTGGCAGGGCAAGCCTGTCTGGATAGTTAAACGTTCCAATGCCATGATGGAAAAGCTTGGCACATTAACGGATTTACTGGCTGACCCGGATTCTGATGTCATTGCACAGCAACCCGCTTATGCTAAGAATACATCCCGTGCCCAGGAAAAGCACCCGAACATATCTGTCATGGTTGGTCTTTGTACCCATCTCGGATGTGTTCCACTTGAAAAATTTGCTATCGGTCCTGCCTCGGATATGGGTGATGACTGGTCGGGTGGTTATTTCTGCCCCTGTCATGGTTCCAAGTTTGATATGGCCGGACGTGTTTACAAAAACGTACCTGCACCAACTAATTTACCCGTGCCGCCATTCCGGTTTTTGAACGATACCGTGATTGTAGTTGGTGAGAATCCAGAGGAGGCTAAAGTCTAATGGAAAAATTAATGTCCTGGATTGATGATCGTTTCCCGCTGACTCAGGTGTGGGAAGAGCACATGGCGAAGTATTACGCGCCTAAGAATTTTAACTTCTGGTATTTTTTCGGATCTCTGGCCATTTTGATGCTAGTGATGCAGATTATCACTGGAATCTTTCTGACCATGCACTATAAGCCCGACGCAGAACTGGCTTTTGCTTCCGTCGAATATATTATGCGAGATGTGCCGTGGGGCTGGTTGATGCGCTACATGCACGCTATCGGCGCATCGATGTTTTTCATCGTGATTTATCTGCATATGTTCAGAGCCATGATCTACGGTTCCTACCGCGCTCCACGTGAACTGATCTGGATATTTGGCATGGTGATTTTCATTGCACTGATGGCAGAATCCTTCATGGGTTACCTGTTGCCATGGGGCAATATGTCCTTCTGGGGCGCCCAGGTGATCATCTCCCTGTTTGGTGCGATTCCCTACGTTGGTGACGGCCTGGTTGAATGGCTGCGCGGTGATTATGTGATTTCTGATGCCACCTTGAACCGCTTCTTTGCTTTCCATGTGGCGGCTGTTCCGCTGGTACTCGTTATTCTGGTGTTCCTGCACATCGTTGCACTGCATAAGGTTGGTTCAAACAACCCTGACGGTATCGAAATCAAGAAAAATAAGGATAAAGATGGCATTCCTCTGGATGGCATCCCTTTCCACCCTTATTACACTGTGAAAGATATCGTTGGTGTCATTGTCTTTCTGATGGTGTTCTCGGCAATTATATTCTTTGCACCGGAGTTAGGTGGCTGGTTCCTTGAGAAGGATAATTTCACCCCGGCAGACCCGTTGTCCACGCCGTCACATATTGTTCCGTTATGGTATTTCACACCTTACTACTCAATTCTGCGAGCAGTGACATGGGAATGGTTGCCCGGTGGTGCGAAACTGTGGGGTGTCATTGCCATGGGTGCGTCACTAGTGGTCCTGTTCTTCCTGCCCTGGCTGGATAGATCTCCGGTCAAATCGATTCGTTATCGCGGCGGGATTTTTAAAGCAGCACTGGCTATCTTTATATTTTCTTTCCTGGGACTGGGCTGGCTCGGTACACAGCCTGCAGAAGGTCTTAATCTTCTGTTTGCACAGATCGGCATGTTCTTATATTTCGGGTTTTTCCTGCTGATGCCTATTTATACAAGTCTGGATAGCACCAAGCCAGTTCCAGAGAGGTTAACATAATGAAAAAGCTATTCCTGTTACTTACTCTGGTCAGCATGCCAGTATTCGCCTCAGGCGGCGCTCATCTCGATGAGGTTGATATCGACATGAATGACACGGCCTCGTTGCAGCGTGGCGCTGGACTGTTTGTTAACTACTGTCTCTCCTGTCACGGCGCAGCCTTCATGCGTTATAACCGCATGGCTAAAGATCTACAGATTCCTGAAGACGTGGTAAAAGACAACATGATGTTTACAGCTGACCGCATTGGCGGCTTGATGAAAACAACCATGCCTGAAGAAGATGCGAAAAAGTGGTTTGGTAAAGCGCCACCTGATCTGTCTCTGATTGCACGCTCGCGTGGACCAGAGTGGATTTACACTTACATGCGCAGCTTCTACCTGGATGAGGACTCACCTTCTGGCTGGAATAATGTTCTGTTTGAAAAAGTAGCCATGCCGCATGTACTGTACAACTTACAGGGTGCTCGCAAGGCTATATTCAAAAAGAACGATCATGGCAAGGAAGTCTTTGATCATTATGAAATGGTTAAACCCGGCTCGATGAATGAAGAAGAGTTTGATTCGTCAGTTCGCGATCTTACCAATTTCATGGTCTATCTTGCTGAGCCTGCCCGCATGATCAGGACCAAGCTCGGTGTTTATGTTCTGCTATTCCTGGCAATATTCTTTGTCTTTGCCTATCTGTTGAAGAAGGAATACTGGAAGGATATACATTAGTAGTTAGTTAAAAATACACTGACACGGGGGCTGTATGCCCCCGTATCTGTTTAAGAGATTTAATGTAAACAGGTGATCGGATTAATAATCAGGATAAAGAAATATGAACATGTCTTCACCAGCAAGAAAGCCTATCATGACACTCTATTCAGGCTATGATTGTCCATACAGTCATGCTTCAAGAATCGTATTATTCGAAAAAGATGTCGATTGTAAAATTGAATATGTTGATTCGAGTGAAGTCTCAGAAGTTCTGGCTGACCTGAATCCTTATAACGAAACACCCACTCTAATTGATAGAGAACTGGTGCTGTACAGTTCTACATTAATCAATGAGTATCTGGACGAACGGCTGCCACATCCACCATTGATGCCTGTTGATCCGGTCAGTCGCGCACGTGCACGATTAATGGTAAGGCGTATATACCGTGACTGGACCCGCTTGTTGCCAGCCTGCGTTGGTAAAGATGCAAAAAAAGCGACTGCAGCACGTCAAACTATCCGTGATGGATTAACAGCACTTTCTCCTGTGTTTACTGTGCAAACCTATTTGCTAGGGGATGATTTTTCTCTTGTTGACTGTTATATGGCGGCCCTTTTATGGCGCTTGCCAAATTGTGGAGTGGAACTCCCAGCTCAGGCGAAATCGGTAAGTGAATATGCACATCGCTTATTTAGTCGGCGTGCTTTTCAGCAAAGCCTGAGCGAAATTGAGCGTGGCTTGCGACAGAGAAAAACAGCTTAACTATTTCGTACCCTGGCTGATTATCAATATTAATGACCTCGACTCGCCCATATTTAATTCGGGCAATCAACGAATGGGCCATTGAAAACGACCTGACGCCTCATCTGTTAGTGAATGCTATGGATGAGGGGGTGGTTGTCCCGACTCAATTTATCAATGATGGCCAGATTATCCTGAATATCAGCCCTACTGCGGTGCAGGCGATAGAACTGGGCAATGAATGGGTAATGTTCAGCGCCCGGTTTTCTGGCAAATCCATGAATATTGAAGTCCCTGTTGATTCCGTGCTGGCTATCTACGCCAGGGAAAATGGACAGGGTATTTTCTTCCCTGAAGAAGATGGATCACCAGGACCGGATGGCGGTGATGACAAAACTACAGAAAAGCCAGTGGCCAGGAAAACTGATAAACCTCGCTTGAAAGTAGTGAAGTAATCCCCATATCCACTTGCATCAGAGCTCATAAGAACACTCTTTTTTTAAGCGGAAGAAACAATGCAACAATATCGCGGTACTACCATACTCTCTGTACGCAGAGGCAATACAGTTGTAATTGGTGGCGATGGCCAGGTATCCCTGGGCAATACGGTCATGAAAGGTAATGCAAGAAAGGTCCGACGTCTTTACCGTGAAAAGGTAATAGCCGGTTTTGCAGGTGGAACTGCCGATGCCTTTACCCTCTTTGAGCTTTTTGAAGCTAAACTTGAAAAGCACCAGGGGCAGCTCGTGCGGGCGGCTGTTG
>JAUVSB010000125.1 GCA_030597275.1 Gammaproteobacteria bacterium | reverse complement strand
TGCAGGTTTGTCCGCATATTTCAGACGATAGATATCGGAATCTTCTTCCGGGCTGTCCATCCCGGCACCGGGATATAGGGCATCGGAAAACTCATTTCTCTCATAGGTGAACTCAAACAAACGATCCTTAGTCGGGGTCAGACCGGCAATGAAGCCTGCCTGCTTGTGGTCAAAAGAGGAGCGAACTTCGTTACCATCACCATCCTTATAATTATCCACCGACTTGATCTGCGCAATACCTCGCAGGTAGCCAGTGTCATTAGAGCCCATGACATCAGCCGTCAGGTCACCTTTGATACCGTTATCAGTCACCATGCCGCTGACACGTCCATGAAAGCCATCCTGTTCGCTGGCCAGCAAACGTGAGTCGCGATTGAATAATACGGTACCACCGCTGCCGCCACCGCCATATTGCAGTGTTTGTACACCCTTGATCACGATCACTTCTTCATAGGTTTCCAAGGCTGCCCAGCTTGTCGGTGGATCCATTCTGTTGGGACACCCCCCATGAATATAGGCACCGTCGAGCAGGACATTCAGTCTGGTCTGGGTCTGACCACGGATGATGGGGTCAATGCCGCGCCCACCGAAACGGCTACCGGATACACCATTAATCTGACGCAGGAATTCACCGCCATCAGCACTGGTAGGGCTTACCTGGTTGTATTCATCCGGTACAGCAAAATTGGGGTTGATTGCTATTCTGTCTTCAAACACATCTGTGATGATGACCGGGTCTAGCTCGTATGGTGTTACGGTCGAGGCTTCCTGAGCCTGTGCAGTAGCAATCATTTGACTGGCGGTCGCTATGGCAAGTACGAGGGTATGCTTTTTCACGATTTCTTTTCTCTCTGTTGTATGAACATCAGGAGTTACTAAGAAAGAATCGTGCCAATCTCACTATCATGTGAAATCAATAACTTGTATACCTTTTATTATTATTTCGTGTGTCTAATCACACTATAGTGTGGCATTAAACACAGTGTTTTACTCGGTAGCAGTCAACAATGAAAGATATATCCAGGAAGAAAACCTGAAACCAGCAGACAAAAAAAGGCCCGGCTGAAGGAGTTGCCGGGCTTAATATCGATTCTTGAGGGAATTGAGATCTTAATAGTACATAGACAATTGATATCATGCCTTGACTTAAGTCAATAATACTATCGAAACATACTGGTTAAGGGCAGCTACCTGTAAATCTATTCCTGTACGAATGGGTCAAACCAGATTTCCCTTTTTGCTCCGGCTGGTGTATTTATATTATAAAAGATCACGTGGAATTATTAGGAGAAGTTCAGATGACAGATAGACACCAGTTATTTGCCATAGAAAAACGCCAGAGGCGCCGCTGGGAGCTGGTTTTTTACCTTAGAATCTTTGATCAGAGCAACAACTCTTTACTGGGACATGTAATTGATATTCATGAAGATGGTCTAATGTTGCTCAGTGAAACGCCCATTGAACTAAACAAGGATTTTGATCTGAGCCTTGAGATGCCTGCTTCAGGTGAGGGTGAGCGGCAGAAAATTTTTTGCCGTGCACACAGCATCTGGCAATCCAGTGATGCCAACCCTGATTTAGTCGATACAGGGTTCCAGCTGATCGATCCTGATAAGGATTCTATAGAGGCCATCAAAGACCTGATTGATGAACTACAGTTTTAGCCTGTCAGAACGCCAGTCACCTTATCTGAAAGGGGTGGCACAGTGAGAAAGGTTCAGGCAGCTTTGCACGAAAAGCTGTTTGCTACGAGCCCCGCCGCCAGGTAAGCGATAATATCAGATGACTCATAGATCCAGCACACATCACCCTCTTTGTCTTCAACACGAAGACAGGGCACTTTAAGTTTCCCACCCCCTTCAATCAGCTCATTACGGCTGGTTTCACAACGTTTCGCATCATGGGTTTGAATATTCAGACTGTTGCGTTTCATCGCGCGGCGCACTTTCACGCAAAAAGGACAGGCCTTATACTGATATAAGCTTAGAGCAGAAGTTTTACTGTCTATTGCGGCCTGCGCGTCCGCATCTCTTTTTATTCCCTTTGGCGTAAACAGCCAGTCAAAAAATAGAATCAGCGAACCCAGAACCGAATGAATAATATGCATCACAACCTCTACTGGTAAATATGACTTTGAAAACAATGTATAAAATGGAGATGGAAAATAATTGGGTTGAACGATAATGTCAACTACTTCAACAGTATAGCCCCTTCTTTTATATGGCTATCCACAACTATTTCCTCTTCAACCACCTTTTTCATCAAAACCGACCGTGGCGATAATCATCAAATGCCTGCTGGATTTCTGCCTGTGAATTCATAACAAATGGACCTCCACGGGCTATCGGTTCATTCAATGGCTTTCCTGATATAAGCAGAAAATGGGCATCATGTTCACCTGCGTGAATACTGATCGCATTACCATCGGACAATATGCCCAGATCATCACGGTTTAACTGCACCGCTTGCCCAGATTCATCCTTTGACACGATGGGACCATTGATAACATAAACAAATGAATTATGTGATGACGGCAGCGGCTCAATAAACTCCTCGCCTGCAGGAACACGGACATCAAGGTATAAGGGGTCAGTTAATGGCTGCACCACGGGGCCTTTAGTACCTCGCGAAGTCTTACCGGTAATAACCCTTACCTCAACACCGGCATCTCTGGATTCGATTGGGATGTGTTCTGCCGCATATTCCTGGTAGGCAGGTTCGTCCATTTTGTGATCTGCCGGCAGGTTTACCCATAGCTGGAACCCTTCCAGCATACCGTCTTCCTGTTCTGGCATTTCTGAGTGCACGATACCTTTACCAGCTGTCATCCACTGGATACCACCGGGTTTAATAACCCCCTCATGACCCGCGTTGTCTTTATGTCGCATGCGACCTTCGAGCAGGTAAGTGACGGTCTCGAAACCACGGTGAGGGTGTGAGGGGAAGCCAGCCAGATAGTCTTCAGGTTTATCGGACCTGAAGGCGTCCAGCAACAGGAATGGATCAAGCTCTGTTAAAGCAGGCTGACCGATAACCCGGGTAAGTTCAACACCTGCCCCGTCAGTAGCTGGCATCCCCTTTACTATTCGAGAGACAGTTCTCATTTCGAAATTGTCTTTAGTTTTTGAAGTACTCATATCAGTTTCTCCATTAATTCGGACACTTGTCGATATACACGCACTCCTGTAGGAGTCGTATTATCTTATCACCTCAAGCTTTATTACTTTGTTTGCCATCGATTGACCAGCTATGCGTAACACCCGCCACCAGGAACAATAATCCGCCAGCAATGGCAATGTTCTTCATGAAAAGTATCATTTGCATTTGATCGGCAAAATTTGCATGAAAAATAACAGCACTGACAATGCTGAATCCAGCTAGAAGGAAAGCAGCTATTCGAGTCTGCCATCCCAGCAATATCGCCAGCCCACCTGCAACTTCCAGCAGGATAACTGCTGGCAGCAGAATACCTGGTACACCGACACTTTCCATATAGCCCTGGGTACCTGCATAGGCTCCAATCTTGCTGATGCCGGCCATAATGAAAATAAAAGACATCATTACCCGGCCAACCAGTTGAGTTGCTGAATTTAAAGTTGAGTTGTTCATGATCTTTTCCTCTTCGGTTTGTATTTAATGTCATCATTTAATCTTGTGATGAAATCTTAGTTGTTTCATTAAATACGATAAATAGTGATATCTGTAATTTACTGTTCTATTATTAGCAACAATATGAACAAATTTTCTGATCTCGAAGCCTTTACAGCGGTAGTGGAAAGGGGCACCTTCAGTGCGGCGGGTGAGCGACTAGGCATTGCAAAATCCGTTGTCAGCCGTCGTATCAGCCAGCTGGAACAGCGCCTGGGTAGCCAGCTATTACATAGGACTACCCGGCGCCTTTCCCTCAGTGATGCAGGAAAAAACTTTTATCAACGTGCAGTTCAAATACTTGCCGAGCTGGATGAAGCAGAGCAAAGCGTAACTGAAGAGACAACAGAATTACGTGGGTTGATCAAACTTGCTGCGCCTTTATCCTTTGGTCTGACACATCTGTCGAATAGCATATTCGATTTTCTCAGCGAGCATCCTGCCATTGAGTTGAACATAGATTTAAACGACCGCAACGTTAACCTGGTTGAGGAAGGCTTCGACATGGCTGTCAGAAT
>JAUVSB010000027.1 GCA_030597275.1 Gammaproteobacteria bacterium | reverse complement strand
TTCAGGGCGAAATGCGTAAGGTGCAGGTTGGGGATTCCGTCTGGCAGCACAATGGTTTCATCGTCCTGCCAGACATGTCTGAAATTATTACCGACCTGAAAATTCGTGAAACAGATATTGCCCAGCTCGAAGTAGGGCAGACAGTATTAATTCGCCCACAGGCCTACCCCAATATGACTTTGAATGGGCGCGTGGAAACCATTGGCACACTGGCAACCGCAAAGAATGAAGAGATGCCAAGGTTTCTTGTACGCGTTGCGATTGATGGCATTGATCCAAAACTACGACCAGGCATGACAGTACGTGCCCGAATCCAGGCTGCACATATGGAGGATGTTGTACGTGTGCCGGTAGAGGCCGTGTTTTATTCAGGTGACCAGACCGTGAGCTTTTTGTGGAAGATGAATATGGCTGAGTCGATAGAAATTGAAACCGGCCCCAGTGATGGTAATTTTGTTGTCGTAACCAAAGGGCTGTCAGGTGGAGAAAAATTGCTTTTGCATGATCCACGTAAAGTCCTGGTGAATGAGCCAAGCTCGTGATTCAGGTTCGTGCCGTTGATAAAAGCTATACCCTGCCAGGACAGAAAATTCCTGTCCTGAAAAAAGTTTCACTGGATGTCGCAGAAGGAGAGTTTGTTGCCATTATGGGACCCTCCGGTACCGGTAAGTCGACCTTGCTTAATCTTCTTGGTTGTCTGGATGTTGCAGACACGGGCAGTCTTATCCTCGATCAAAATACCATATCGAAAATGGATGACAGGGCCCTGGCTGATATACGCAACCGTAAACTCGGTTTCGTCTTTCAATCTACAAGCTTTGTTGATTATCTTGATCTGCCGGATAATGTTGCCATGCCAGGTTTCTATTCCGGTATGTCTCGTGCCGAGAGTCGGCAGCGTGCCATAGAGCTGCTTAAGCAAGTAGGCCTTGGCCATCGTCTGTCACATCTACCTGGACAGCTGTCCGGTGGTGAAAGTCAGCGAGTTGCTATCGCTCGAGCCCTGTTTAACCGTCCTCGCCTGCTGCTAGCGGATGAGCCAACGGGTAATCTTGATAGTCGCAATTCGGGCGAAATCGTTAAAATGCTTAGGGATCTGAATACAGAGGGCCTAACGATCGTTCTGATTACACATGATGAAACCGTCGCAAAGGCTGCGGACAAAATATTTTTCATGCAAGATGGCAAGATAGAGGCATCCTGTAATGCAAGCCAATAACCCGGATATATTCAGCTATATCCTTCCTGCCTTCAAAATGTGGCAGGTGAAAAGACTGCAGGCATTGCTGAGTATTGCCGGTATTGCTATTGGTGTGATGGGTTTTGTGGTGGTTGTTGCCATGGGGCAGGGAGCGCGGCAGGAATTCGCACGTGCAGTCGGTGTGCTGGGTACCAACACGGTGATTGTTAACAGTACTTCGGCAGATGGTTTGCCGCAATTGAATTCAGACATGTTGTTCAGCCTGAAGAAATTGATGGGGCATGAACTGTCAGCAATGGCACCGGTTCAGCATGAATACCGAAATGCCTATATCAATCGTAAGTCGCAACGTGTACGGCTGGTAGGAACCAGTACCGCCTATAGTGAGGTATTTTCACTTGTTTTGGCCAGCGGCAGATTTCTTGCGCCCTATGATTTACGGCACCGGCAACGGGTAGCTGTACTGGGGCATGAATCCGCCATGGAGTTGTTTGCCACTACTCAGGTGAATGGACAAATGTTACGACTCGGCATGGAATGGTTTACCGTAATTGGTGTGCTAGGCACTGATAAATTACCGGTAATGAAGTTGTCCGGCTTCCAGTCGCCTGATACGGGTCATTCAATTTATATTCCAATGACAGTGATGACAGCAAAAGCAGTGGATGATCTTCAGTTCAGTAAACTGCTGCTAAAGTTTGCGGATGATCAGCGTATCCCTGCAGCCATCCCATTATTGCAACGTATTTTCGGCGCTAACCGTTTCAGTCAGCAGAAACTGGAACTGATCATTCCCTATCAACTGCTAATAAAAAAGAAACAGTTTCAAAATATGCTTGAAGTATTTTTACTGGGTATCTCCAGCATCATATTGACTGTTGGTATCGCTGGTGTTTTGAATGTGATGCTGGTCAGTGTCAATACCCGGCGTAGCGAGATAGGTTTAAGAAGAGCGGTAGGGGCAACTCGAAACGACATCCTGCAGCAATTTATGGTTGAAGGTGTAATGCTGGCTGTAGTCGGTGGAACTGCCGGGCTGCTGGCCGGCTGGGGCCTGGGAGCCATCGTTGCCAGCTGGTTTGATCTGCCAGTATTATTTGATATTCAAACCATACTTACAGGTTTTGTCATTGCACTGCTTGCCGGGGTGCTATCAGCGACCTATCCTGCAATCAAGGCAGCAGGACTGCATCCTGTAGAGGCGTTGAGGTCTTAAAAGCAGTTTTACGTATTAGGTTTTATGATTTACGTAACACCTAAAACGTAAACCGTAACACGGTATTTCAATTTATCGTCTGATCACTAGACTGCCAGCCATCTAGCGCCGACTGTTCCAGCAATTCAATCAGGCGATCTACACGGTTATTCATATCAGGTGCTTCCAGCAGGCTTTGCTTTTCCAGTGAGCTAAATGGGCAATGCATCGAGAGTGCAGTTACCAGTTCGGACATGCCGGCTTCAAGTATCGGTTCAAGTTGGGCATTTTCTTCAAACAGAGAAAAATACAGTGAGGCGGCATTTAAAAGTCGTTGTCGTTTGCTGTTTTCAGTCTTATCTATGAAGATGTTTCCGGATGGAAGATAATTTACTTCAGATGTGCGATAGGAGAGGCTGTTATTCAACTCCTGAACTGTCTCAAAGCGACACAGACCCCGCAGCGTGACCAGCATGCGGCCGTCACTGGTGTCTTCATTGTGAGAGATTTCACCAGCACATCCAGTCAAAAAAACAGGAGGATTGCTCAAATGAGCCTGCTTCAGTTCAGGTTGAATCATGCCAATAATGCGATCACCTGCAAGGGCATCTCTGAACATGTCGAGATAACGCTGTTCAAATATGTGCAATGGCAGTATTCCGCCAGGTAATAGCAGTACACCGGGTAACGGGAAGATCGGTATATTTTTTGGTAGCTTGATATCTTGCATTATAATGTCTCCAGAGCGACAAAGACTATCTGTGCTCTATTCAAGACTCCTGTATTGATTCTAGCAGATAGATTGTCAGGTGTGGGTAGTCCATAAAAAATGCACACTGGGAGAAACCATGGTTGAGGAACTGATAGTTGAAACGCAGGGCCAGGGACTGCTCGATATCACGCATCAGGTGAAGAAAATTGTCGATATTTCTGGAAACGATCATGGGCTTTGTACGGTTTTTGTTACCCACACCTCGGCCAGCCTGACCATCCAGGAAAATGCCGACCCGTCTGCGCGCCGGGACCTGGAAAACTGGCTGAACCGCCTGGTGCCGGAAAATGATGCCCTGTATACGCACACGACAGAAGGACCGGATGATATGCCCGCCCATATAAAGGCCATCCTCACCAGCACATCGCTGAGCATTCCCATCATAAACGGCAAGTTGGGGCTAGGTGTCTGGCAAGGGCTTTATTTGTGGGAGCATAGGAGAATGGGGCATCGACGGCGGTTGTTGGTGCATGTTTCAAGGTAACCCATTGAAAGATATAATCTTTTCTGCCTTCCTCTCTTCATCACTTCGTAAAATGAGCAAGCTAAGTAGTAATTAAATCTATTTGACATAAATCAAAGTCTTAGATTTGAGGGTATGTATAATCTACTCTAACAAAAATTAATTTTAGGAGAGTCCGTGATGAGAGAAACCTTTACCAAGGGCATGGCACGAAATATTTACTATGGGGGGTCGGTGTTCTTCCTCCTGGTATTACTTGGATTACCCGTTGATACGGTACAGGGCCTGCCGAAAACTGATAATAGTGAAAACCTTACCGAAGAGGTTGCTGCAGGCAAACGACTATGGGAAATAAATGACTGTATAGGCTGCCACACCCTGCTAGGTGAAGGCGCTTATTTTGCCCCGGAACTCGGCAATGTTTATACCCGCTTTGGTGAAAGTACGGAAGCCATTAAAGCATTCATCAAAAGTCGTCCCGTTGATGGTATTGCAGGTCGTCGTAGTATGCCTCAGTTCAACTTCAGTGATCAGGAGCTTGAAGAAATTGCGCAGTTCCTAAAATACGCCGATGGCATTAAAATTAGTAAAGACTGGCCACCAAACATTCAAGGTTAAGGGGAAATACACATGAAATATGAATCACAATCCGTAGCGATGCTGTATTTTATTGCAGCTATAGGCCTCTTTGTGGGGCAGATCCTATTTGGTGTCATTCTGGGGCTGCAATATGTTATGGGTGATTTCCTGTTCCCGGAAATCCCATTTAACGTAGCCCGCATGGTGCACACGAACTTATTGATCGTCTGGTTATTGTTTGGCTTTATGGGCGCGGCCTACTATCTGGTTCCCGAGGAATCTGAACGTGAGCTGTTTTCCCCGATGCTGGCGAAAATCATGTTCTGGATATTCCTGGCTGCCGGCGCACTGACTATTCTTGGTTATTTGCTGGTGCCATATGCGACGCTGGCTGAAATCACCATGAATGATCTGCTGCCGACCATGGGACGAGAATTCCTCGAGCAACCTACGATCACCAAAATCGGTATCGTTATTGTTGCCCTGGCTTTCGTCTTCAATATAGGCATGACGATACTTACCGGACGCAAAACAGTCATTTCACTGGTATTGCTGACCGGTCTGGTCGGGCTGGCAGTATTCTTCCTGTTCTCTTTCTATGTTCCTGACAACCTGGTACTGGATAAATACTTCTGGTGGTTTGTTGTTCATCTATGGGTAGAGGGCGTATGGGAATTAATCATGGCCTCCTTGCTTGCCTATGTACTGATCAAGGTGACTGGTGTCGATCGTGAAGTTATCGAAAAATGGTTATATATCATTATTGCCATGGCGCTGATTTCCGGCATTCTCGGAACAGGACATCATTTCTTCTGGATTGGTACCCCGGGTTACTGGCTGTGGATAGGTTCTATCTTCTCTGCGCTGGAACCCATCCCATTCTTTATGATGACCTTGTTTGCCTTTAATGTAGTCAACAAAAGACGTCGTGACCATCCCAACAAAGCAGCGACTTTATGGGCACTAGGCACAGCCGTTATGGCCTTCCTGGGTGCTGGTGTATGGGGCTTCCTGCACACGCTGGCTCCGGTCAACTTCTACACACACGGTACGCAAATCACCGCGGCACATGGCCACATGGCGTTCTACGGTGCTTATGTCATGGTAGTGCTAACGATCATTTCTTATTCAATGCCTATCATGCGTGGTCAAAAAGCGGGAAATGCCACAGCACAGATTGTAGAGATGTGGTCGTTCTGGTTGATGACGGTTTCAATGGTCTTCATCACCCTGTTCTTAACCGGTGCAGGTATCCTGCAGGTATACTTGCAGCGTTACTCAGACACGCCAATGGGCTTTATGGCGACACAGGAGAAACTGGAGTTATTCTACTGGATGCGTGAAGGCGCAGGAGTTATCTTCCTTATAGGTCTTATCCTGTACGTCACCAGCTTCTTTGTGAAAGGCAAAGAGGTTGTACTTCTGGAAGACAGGGTAGAAGCCGGTGCATAAGTTGTGAGACTATAACTGAGCTTTTAGCTAAGAGAAATACCGCCGCTTCAGGCGGTATTTTTTTATGGTGTTCGTTAAAAATGCGATAGAGTTGGACTGCTTGAAATGAAACTGAAATATCTCAATTGATTATGATAAGGCACGCAGATGACATCAGTACCGGAAAATGAGCTACAGCTAAAACAGGCATCCAATGCTGCGATGGCTTCATTGTTGAATTTAACCATCCTGCCCGTTATAAGTTTTATGGCCCTGGTATTGATCTATAAAAAAACTGAACCGGGTACAATTGGGCACTACCACGCGATTTTAGGGTTAAAGGTAAATGTAATTGCCGCAACTGTGTTGTTTCTGGTCAGCGCATTGATGATCTTGCTGGGAGGTTTTAATTCACCCTGGACCTGGGTTTATGTGATTTCCTATTTTACCATCGTGCACACTTTATTTATTGTTATTGCTTTATGGGCACTGGTTAGAGCCTGGTCAGGTGATCGCTTAAGGTCTGACTAAGGCGATGTTTTATACCATTGTCTTGACGCGTATCAATGTCTTTTCAACACCTCCGCATTAGTATAAACAGCCTGAGTTAGATTTATATAAATCTGTTGTACCAGGGATAATGTGAATACATGAATGCAGCAATTATCAATGAAAATACAGAATCATCGCCTGATGAGCCACGCTTGCTGCCTGGTGATTTTGCTATCTGGTTTTTTATTTTCGCTGAGTTACTGGTCTTTGGCATTGCCTTTCTTTCTTACGCCGTGGTGCGGGTGCAGAACGTGGAAATGTTTAACCAGTACCAGCTCACACTCAACCGTGAGTTGGGTGCTGCCAATACGCTGCTGCTGATTACTGCCAGCTATTTTGTCGTGCGTGCGATTCACGCTATCCGGCTTGATGATGTTAAAAGCTGCATAAAATGGCTGTATGCATCGCTCGGCTGCGGCGCAGGTTTTCTACTGTTAAAGTCTCTGGAATATTACGATAAATTTTCAGAGGGTATTACTCTTAGTACCAATACCTTTTATATGTTTTACCTGTCATTGACGATGTTTCACTTTTTGCATGTAATTTTAGGCATGATCATTCTGTTTGCTGTCGCCATTAAAGCGCAGCGCGGCGGCTATAGTGCACGTGATCATATCGGTATTGAGACCGGTGCTTCTTACTGGCACATGGTTGACCTGGTCTGGATTATTTTATTTCCACTGGTATACATCATCCGATGAAGGCCTATTACAATATCCATACGATATGGTTGGCCATGATGCTGTTAACGCTAACTACCTATGCCATGGCTAAACTCGGCTATAGCGGCGCCGTGGTCATGTTATTTTTATTATTATCTGCCGCCACCAAAGCCGCAATGATTATCCGTGATTATATGGAATTACGTGGTGTGTCATTGCTATGGCGCGGTATCATGTACGGCTGGTTGCTGGTTGTTACCCTGGCCATTGCCATTGCCTACCTCATTAGCCTTTAATCAGGCCAGGACTTAATTATTTTGAACAAAGCTATGAACGATATCCCCTATTACCAAAGCCAGAATAACGAAATTGAGTTATTTGAGCACGCCTATAACAATCAGCTGCCGATGCTGATTAAAGGCCCGACCGGCTGTGGCAAGACACGTTTTATCCAGCACATGGCGGCCAGGCTTGGGCGCCCTTTGTACACCATTGCCTGCCACGATGATCTGACGGCTGCAGACCTGGTGGGCAGGCATTTGATTGGAGATGGTGAAACCTACTGGCACGATGGCCCCCTGAGCAAAGCCGTTCGTGAAGGTGCAATTTGTTATCTGGATGAAATCGTTGAAGCACGAAAAGACACGACCGTTGTTATTCACCCACTGTCAGATGACCGGCGTATCCTGCCCATAGAACGTACCGGTGAGGTACTGCAGGCACCCCCTGAATTTATGCTGGTAGTTTCCTACAACCCCGGTTATCAAAATTTACTCAAAGGCATGAAACCTTCCACCCGTCAGCGTTTTGTTGCCATGCGTTTTGATTATCCGGATGTCGATACAGAGATAACTATCGTTCAAAAAGAAACAGCGATTGACAAAGCCACTGCAATGCAGCTGATCGAACTGGCCCATGCCTTGCGTGTATTAAAAGATCATGATCTGGAAGAATCTGCTTCGACGCGTCTGCTTGTTTATGCGGCAACCCTGATTAAATCCGGTTTCGATCCAGTAGAAGCCTGCCGGGCAGCAATCGTAGAGCCGTTAAGCGATGAAGAAGAAACGGTAGAAGCGTTGATGGAAGTTGTTAAAGCAAAAATGAGTACTGACTAATATGACGACAGAACAAGAGACACACGATCACACGGCTGCTCTTGCAGAGGCTTTTTTTATTGGCAACCTGCTATTTGTAGGTGTTTTCTATCTGGCTTTATGGATACTATATTTCTTTCGCTATGAGAAGGCGTCTGCGATATCCCGGCACCACCTGAAGCAGACGTTAATTTGCAGCAGCTTCAGTACAGGTATTTTTATCAGCATCAACATATTTATCATGCTGACCTCCGGTTATGCCTCGGTTACCGCATTATTTTCCCTGGAATTTTACTTTATGCTTCTGGTGCCACTATTTTTAGTCGCAGGTATCCTGGGATTCAGTAAAGCAATAAAGAATTTAGATTTTTCCTGCCCGTTGATTGGACGTTTTATTAAAGAACCCGTACCCCAGTAGGCAAGCAAATGGTTGAGATAGTGCTAAGGTCCCCTGCGCCGTCGACCAAAACGCATAACATCCCGGGTAACATGGCTATCTGGGCGGCAATTCTGGCGGAGATGAGTGAATTTGCAATAATGTTCATCGTCTACTTCCTGGCTAAAGTACACAATCCTGCGCTGTTCAGTGAAGGGCCAACGAAACTCAGCACTCTGGCCGGTGCCAGCAACACAGTGATTATGCTGACCAGTAGTTTTTTTGTTGTTCGAGCCGTTATCGCCATGCGCGAAAACAAGCCCCAAACCAGTGCGCGCTGGCTGTGGGGTGCAGTTGCCTGTGGCGTACTCTATTTAATCATCAAGTATTTTGAGTATGAGTGGAATACTGCACAGGGGTTGTCAGCGGAAACGAATATTTTTTATGCAGTTTACTATTATGTAACATTCAATCATTTTTTACATGTCGGCTGGGGAACTGCTGCCATAGTCTGGGTGATCTATCGTCTTAACACCGATATATATACCCAGGAAGAACACGAAGGCCTGATAAACATTGCGCTCTACTGGCACATGATTGATCTGGCCTGGATTACCATCTTTCCCCTACTGTATGTGATTAGATAATGCAGAATAGATAATGTACAACGCCCATATAAAACTCATCAATTATTTATGGATCTTGCTCATCCTGCTGACGTTGTTCAGTGCTTACATGGCAGAGCGGGCACCACCCGGGCTATTGAGTGTTTCCATTATGGCAGTCGTGCTTGCTATTAAAGGCCGAATTATTGTTGATTATTTTATGGAGCTTAAAGAATCACATATCATCTTGCGCACACTGATGCGGCTTTATTTTTTTGTGATACCCGCCATGATTATCCTGGTCTATCTATATCCAGAACAGATTGCAAAATGGACGGCACTTTAAAATGCGGAAACTGAAATGTGAGCACTGTGGAGGCAGCGTCGAAGCGGGTGATAAAAACTGCGCCCATTGCGGCATCCCTTTACCACCAAACTTTGGGAAAGCCCCACAGAGGAAATTCATCCTGTACTTTATTGCCCTGGTTATTTTCTGTTTTGTGATAATACTCTGGTTGCCACCGGACTGGACTCGTTTCATCAAGTAATGGAAGAATTCGTCGGCAAAATCTGGGACCGTTTCATCACCAACAGTGCTAACACACACTATCCCGAAGCGATCGTGCATCTGCATGAGATGCGTCGCACTGCCGGTATTTTCTTTCGTGCGCTGGGCGGTGAGGGTGGCCTGCGAATCGAAAATGCTACTGAGTCTGAGATTCATGCCCGACGCTCGATATTGCAACGCATCGCAGGGACAGGAAAAAAGACTCAATATGCATGGCGAGATGAAGAAACACTGCGACTACCCGACAGTATTTCCCTGTTTCCAAGCAAAGAGCTCAACCGTGACCTTTATCTATGGCTAACCGCTTTATCGGTTGTGCCTGGCGAAGGGTGTGACTGGATCAGCAGAAACCAGAACCGTACGCTAAAAACACTGGAATTATGGCCGGGCTTACGAAGTCGTTACCAAAACCTGCTGCAGGCACATTTAAAACAACGCCCGGAACCGGGTAGATTACCCGCTAAAGAAGCCAGGCAGGAAACCTACATTCGCCTGGCGCTATCCGATTCTAGCCAAAATATCATCCTGGAATATGCCAAACGCCCACCCCAGCCGGTAACGCTGTGGCTGCATCCTTCTCCACCACAACAGGAAATAACTAAAGGAGTGCAGCCAAATGACCCTGATCTCCCTGAATCCTCAGACGATGAACAAGATAACCATGATCAGAAGAAACAGGAAAAACGCAAACAGGGTGACCGCACAGATATGCCGGAGGGTAATGACGGACTGATGAGCTTTCGCCTTGAAACCCTCTGGAGCTGGGCAGAATATACTAAAGTTGATCGCACCAGTGTTGATGATGACGAAGACAATGCCATGCAGACTGCCGAAGACATGGATAATATTACGCTTGCTCAGGGCAGTGAAACGACTGCCGGTAAAATAAAGCTGGATCTCGACCTGCCTGCTGAAGAGTATGACGATATTGTCCTGGCAGAAGGCATTCCTGTCGACGAATGGGATTACAAGCAGCAGCACCTGCAAAAAGGTTATTGCAGACTCCAGGAAATGACATCGCGGCACGCACAGGCGATGGAACTGCCAGCAAGGCTGCGCCCACAGGCACATAAAATTCGCCGTCAATTTGAAGCTCTGCGTCCGCAACGCCACTGGGTAAGCCGGCAAAATGAAGGCAGCGAGCTTGATCTCGAGAACTACATCAACTTTCTCACGGATCGCAAACACGGACAGGTAAATAGTGACACGCCAGTTTATCGCGACGTGCGTAATCTCAGTCGTGACCTCTCCTGTCTATTGCTTGCAGATCTTTCACTCTCCACCGATGCTCACATAAACAATAATGCCCGTGTCATCGATGTTATTCGTGACTCGCTCTACCTGTTTGCTGAAGCCCTGACGGCAACCGGTGACCGCTTTGCCTTGCACGGCTTCTCGTCACGTAACCGCAACCATATTCGTTTTTACAACATAAAAGGTTTTAACGAGCACTACGACAATAATATCTGCGGCCATATCAACGCCATTCGACCTGGCTATTACACACGTATGGGTGCCGCCATACGCCACGCTAGCCAGTTGCTGTCAAAAGAAGCCTCAAGTCAAAAACTGCTGCTTATCCTTACCGATGGCAAACCTAATGATCTGGATAAATACGAAGGTCGATACGGCATAGAAGATACCCGCATGGCTGTACTGGAAGCAGAGAAACTGGGCTTAAGGCCTTTTTGTGTCACCATTGACGAAAAAGCGGAAGGCTATCTGCCTTATCTATTTGGCAGCCGTTCCTACGTGCTGATACATAATGCCGAAGAATTGCCGCGTAAATTGCCTTTACTGTATGCACGACTCACCAAGTTTTGATCCAGAATTTTCATTAAATAGCTATTTCACCTGCCTTGTGCCTATAAAACAGATGGCTTGTTAATAACCACTGCCTGTTTTTAGCATTTTGGAAAACCCTTGAACATGTGATCTACATCAATGACCCGAATGCCGATAGGGGATTTTGTCTGTACTGTACTGGG
>JAUVSB010000090.1 GCA_030597275.1 Gammaproteobacteria bacterium | reverse complement strand
GCACTATCGAGATCAGTATGGGCTGTCATGATGATGACAGGAATTTCCGGATGACTGATTTTTAAACTGTCAAGCAGGCCCAGCCCGCTGGTGCCTGGCATGCGGATATCGGTCACTATCACTTCTGGTAAGGGGCCATCCAGATGCTTCAGGGCATCGTCTGCCGAGGTGTAGGCCACTATTTTGTAACCTGCTTTTGACAGTGCTTTGTCCAGTACCCAGCGTATGGAATCATCGTCATCAACTACCCATATAGTGGCTTTCTTTTTCATCTTTACGGCTCAGTTTAGTTTGCAAAAGGAAGGAAGATGGAAAACACCGTCTTACCTTTTACTGAAGTGAATTCGACCAGCCCGTGATGCTGGTTAACTATGTTTTGTACGATAGACAGGCCCAGTCCCGTGCCTTCAGGTTTTCCTGTAATCAACGGGTAGAAAACGGTTGCCTGCAGATCCTCCGGTATACCCGGGCCATTATCTTCAATGTCCAGTTGCAATACCGTGCGATGCAAAACATTACCTATGGTGAAACGCCCTGCAGGGCGAGTAGAGAAACACAGGCAATTGGGCTCGCCAGAGGAGGCTGCAGGCGCATCCAGCATGGCATGTACTGCATTTTGGGATATATTTAAAATTACCTGTGTCAATGCATCCTGGTCGCCAAGTATTTCGGGCAGGCTGGGATCGTAGTGGGTACGGATACTGACCAGTTCAGGGTATTCAGCATTAATCAGCGTTCTCACATGTTCCAGGCAGGCATGAATGTTTATCGACTGTAAATCCAGCGGAGTATTGGGCCCTGCCATGGCATCAACCAGCCCGGATAAACGATCTGCCTCTTTGATGATTACCCGTGTGTATTCTTTCTGGGTTTCGTCTTCGAGCTCCATGTCCAGCAGCTGAGCGGCACCCCGCAGGCCGCCGAGTGGATTTTTTACCTCGTGGGCGATGCCCCTGAGTATTTTGCGTGTCGCTTCGTACTGTTCCTGCAGATGATCTTCACGTGCGAGTCGCAACAACCTGTCGACGTGGGTGATCTCAACAATAATTTCAGATACCTGTTCAACGCCACTGACAGGTGTTGCAGAAAAATCAATCGTGATGATCTGGCCAGTAATCAATTGCAGCCGGATTTCTCTTTCAGTGATAGTTCTATTTTCTTTTAAAATAGTAGTCAGTATATCGTGGCATTCTCTATTCTGCGGGAATATAAGTTTGTAACTTTTTCCTATTAGCTTACGAGTGCTGGCCTGTAACAAATTTTCACCGGCAGGGTTGATCGCAACCAACTTCAGATTACTATCAAAAAGCAGCACAGCCGTATCCATATTCTCTACCAGGTGGCGGCAGAGATTGCTGTCTATTCTTGCGTTATATTGAGAGCTAGCCATAGGTAAAAAATAAAACGCCTCCTCTGAGGCGTTTTACATCATCCGCGGTCAGTAGAATTTAACAACTGTAATAGAGATCGAACTCAACAGGATGTGTGCTCATGCGCAGTTGTGTCACTTCTTCCATTTTAAGCCCTATGTAGGCGTCGATCACATCATCGGTGAAGACACCACCGGCCTTGAGGAAGTCACGATCGTTATCCAGTGCGTCCAGGGCCTCTTCAAAAGATGTTGCCACCTGGGGGATCATTGCTTCTTCTTCAGAAGGCAGGTCGTACAGATCTTTATCCATCGCGTCGCCCGGGTGGATCTTGTTGATGATGCCATCAAGGCCTGCCATCATTAGGGCAGAGAATGCCAGGTATGGGTTAGCAGTAGGATCCGGGAAACGTACTTCGATGCGGCGGCCTTTGGGATTGCTGTCGAAGGGTATACGTATTGAAGCAGAACGGTTTCGGGCTGAATACGCCAGCATTACAGGGGCTTCAAAACCGGGCACCAGGCGTTTGTAACTGTTGGTGGAGGCATTGGTAAAGGCATTTAATGCCTTGGCATGTTTGATGACCCCGCCAATATAGTACAGCGCAGTTTCTGACAGCCCGCCATATTCATCACCGGAAAAAATATTTTCACCATTTTTTGCCAGCGACATATGGACATGCATGCCGTTGCCGTTGTCACCGACGACAGGTTTTGGCATGAATGTCGCTGTTTTGCCATAGGCATGTGCGATATTGTGTACGCAGTATTTCAGGATTTGATTGTCATCAGCGCGTTTTACCAGCGTATTGAAGCGCGTGCCGATTTCACACTGGCCGGCGGTGGCGACTTCGTGATGGTGGACTTCAACTTCAACACCCATCTCTTCCATCGTCAGGCACATGGCTGAGCGCAGGTCTTGCAGTGAGTCAACGGGTGGAACCGGGAAATAACCGCCTTTTACACCTGGACGGTGACCAATGTTGCCATCTTCAAATACTTTTTCGGAGTTCCAGGACGATTCGTCGGAATCAATTTTGAAGAAAGAACCCTGCATGGTATTACCCCAGCGCACATCGTCGAAGACAAAAAACTCGGGTTCCGGGCCAAAATAGGCGGTGTCAGCTATTCCTGTCGACTGCAGATAAGCTTCAGCACGATGAGCGATTGAACGAGGGTCCCGTTGATAACCTTCACCGGTAGCAGGCTCGAGAATATCGCAACGAATGATCAGGGTCGGGTCATCGAAGAATGGATCCATCACTGCGGTTGATGGGTCTGGCATCAGGATCATGTCTGACTCATTAATTCCTTTCCATCCCGCGATAGATGAGCCGTCAAACATTTTCCCATCTTCGAACACGCTTTCATTAATAGTGTGGGCTGGCACGGAAACATGCTGTTCCTTGCCATGGGTATCTGTGAAACGGAAGTCTACGAATTTGACCCCGTTGTCTTCAATAATTTTCAAGATTTCAGCGGACATGGTTTCCCCTTGTATGTGATTGACAGGTAATGGTTGAATGGAGCAAAGAATCTCTGACAATTTTTAACGAAGAGATATTTTGCACCACTTTAGTGCATAAATACAAACGTTGTATGGAATCTCCAGCTAAACTAATTTTTCGTCCTTGCGAGGAATGGAGTGACGAAGCAATCTCTAAGCATATGATTTAAATTGATTATGAGATTGCCACGCTCCGCTCGTAATGGCGGAATTCAATTAATGAATTAAAAATTTATCAGTGTAAACAGTGGAAGAATATTTCGATATTGCCAATATTGGGGTTCTTTTGCAGGGCATCAACGATCTTTTTTGCCATGGATCGACGTTGTTCATCAGTGGAACCGGGTATGGTGGGGAAAATCAGGTCAATATTGACGCTACCACTGAGGTAATGCAGGGTAATTTTTTCTGCAGTATACGAACCCGTTATCCCGGCAATTGCCTGATTAATTTGCTCCGACATATCCTTTCTCAGGGGGAGGTCTATATTTACCTTGCTGGTTTCATCATTCTCAGGATCTATGTGTACCAGCACATCATTAACACTTTCAAATTTCTCTATTACCTGTGAGCGAACGTTTTCTGAAATCTGGTGGCCCTCCGAAACGCTAATATTGCCATCTACCTGCAAATGTACATCTACCAGGGCGCGCCCACCCATTAAGCGTGTACGCAGCATATGCAGGTCAACGACGCCATCAATATTGGTGATGGTCTGGCGTATGGCCTTGACCTCTTCCTGATCGAGAGCGGTATCAATCAACTCCTGCAGGGCTTTCCAGCTAAGTAGCATTCCCATGCGAATGATCATGGTACCGAGCCCAATGGCAGCCAGTGCGTCGAAATAGGGCAGTCCCAGTAAGCTGCCACCAATGCCTATAAGGACGACAATTGAAGAAATAGCATCGCTGCGATGGTGCCAGGCATTGGCGCGCAGAATATTGGATTTTACCCGGTCAGCGATTTTTATGGTGTAGCGGTAGAGGCCCTCTTTACTGAGGATGGTGATAACTGCCATCACCAGCGTAATGGGTGCCGGGGTCAGCATCTGCTCCGGTTCAGTCAAGCGCAGTGCCGCATTGATCGCAATGCCGACACCGACCAAAGAAAGCAGCAGGCCGAGGAAAACTGTCGCAGCCGTTTCGATTCGGCCATGGCCATAGGGGTGGTCATCATCTGCCTCTTTACTGCCATGCCAGATAGCGTAGAGCACGATTGTATCTGTGCTTAAATCGGACAGAGTGTGGACACCATCAGCAATCAGAGCCTGTGAATTTCCTAAAAAGCCCAGGCTAATCTGGCCTATAGAGAGCAGGATATTGACAATTATGCTGGCAAAAGTAGCTCTTTTACTGGCAGATTTTCTGATTTCTTCTGATTCGGTGGGCATGATTTATTTATTAGTGGGAATAGATGGCAAAAAAAATCCAGTGAAAGGGAAAAGATACTCAAGATCCTTTCCCTTTGACCGGAATTTTATTGGGCCTGTTATCGACCCTTCTCCTCCCAATTGGTGGTTTGGGCTGCTTGTAGCAGGACGCACAGTAACGGAATTTCAGGTTTTTGTCCAATCTTTAGGCATCTGGCTTGATTTAAGTCAAAGACTATCAGGGTGTTCTCTGAAATATAAATGTTAACGAATAGTTACTAGAGACACCTTTAAGATTACTGGATTCTAATGTGAGCTGCTGTTAGCCTACGCCCCCCTTTTAATCACGCAATGGTCTGCAGAAATGGCTACAAAAGGATTTAACTTTTTTGACTACCTTATTCGCCTGGTCGCAGCTATGTTCCTTGTATTCGCGAGCTATAACCCATCAGGATATTCATGGTTTCACTGGATAACTCAGGCAACTGACCGCCTTGATCCGTTAATCTTATTTACTGGAATCGTGTTACTGATTGGCTGGGTGATCTATTTGCGGACTACGGCACGTTCGCTGGGTATTTTTGGGATCATTCTCGCCATTGCTTTTGTTGCCAGCCTTATATGGGTGCTGGTTGATTTTGGGCTGTTATCTATCAGTAATCCGACATTTTTTCAGTACATTATATTGTTTGTACTGTCGCTAGTATTGGCGACAGGCATGTCCTGGTCGCATATTCGACGTAAGATGTCAGGTCAGATTGATGTCGACGATGTTGAAGAGGGCTGAAACTGATTTAATTATTCAGTATATGGTAAATCCAGCCAATGACAGAGCTGTTGCAGTGCGTCATCTACTCCGGTGCGTGTGAGGCTGGAAAATAACTGTATTCCTTCAATAGGAAAGTCTGAAAGTTTTCGTTTCACATCGAGCAGGCTCGAGCCGGCTTTACCACGGCTGAGCTTGTCAGACTTGTTCAAAATCACATAAACAGGCAGTTCTGCCTCGGTGCACCAGCGCACCATGTTACGGTCGAATTCTTTTAGGGGATGCCTGATATCCATCAGTAAGATAACACCGGCAAGGCTTTCCCTTGATAGTAAGTATTCACCTAGTGTTTTGGCCCAGTGACGCTTTTTGGCTTCAGAGACCTTTGCATAACCGTAGCCCGGCAAGTCAACCAGTCGTTTATCATTACCGAGATCAAAAAAATTAATTTCCTGGGTTCTGCCGGGGGTCTTACTGGTCCTGGCCAGCGATTTAACTCCAGCTAATGTGTTAAGGATACTCGACTTGCCAACATTTGAACGGCCGGCAAAGGCGACTTCAACTCCTATGTCATCAGGTAGTTGTTGCAGGGTATAGGCGCCCTTGATGAATGTCGGGCTGGCTGGCAGGCGTTCCATTTGTTTCTCGTTTGATTAGCGATTAAATATTACGCGTATTCAACGCTATTCGGTGCTTTCTGGCAATATTTTCGTCATTATATAATATAGATAGATGGATATATAAGGAAATTCTTAAATTGACCTAAGGTGTACTTTGATATATAAAGCGCACACAGTTTCGGGTCAGCGATGTTCGTTATTCATTTACATATGGCGCCCGGCAGAATCTTCAGGAGAGTTTGCAATGAAAAAATTACTAATCTTGTCTATGGCTATAGCTGGCATGATAAGCACTGGCAGCGCATACGCCACACACGGTGTTGCAGAAAAAGGTAAAGAGAAAGTCGCCGTATGTGCAGGCTGCCACGGCGCTGATGGCAATGGACTGGAAGGTGCACCACTAAATCCTAAACTGGCAGATCAGGTTCCCGGTTATATTCTCAGCCAGTTAAAGGCCTTTAAAGACGGTAGTCGCCAGGACCCCATTATGGCCGGCATGGTTGCCGCTTTAACTGAAGATGACATGGCTGATATCGATGCTTTTTACGCCAG
>JAUVSB010000048.1 GCA_030597275.1 Gammaproteobacteria bacterium | reverse complement strand
GCCTGGCCGGGTGACATCCTCGGTATACACAACCACGGCACGATACAGATCGGTGATGCTTTTACCGAGGGTGAGAAGTTGAAATTCCTCGGCATCCCGCATTTTGCCCCGGAGCTTTTCCGGCGGGTAATACTTAAAGACCCGCTGAAGAACAAGGCACTGCTAAAAGGCTTGCAGCAACTTAGCGAAGAGGGCGCAACGCAGTTGTTCAGGCCACTGAATACCAATGAACTGATTCTGGGTGCTGTCGGCGTGCTGCAGTTTGATGTTGTCGCTTCGCGACTTAAATCCGAGTACCGGGTTGAATGTATCTTTGAACCCGCGAGTGTGACAACTGCTCGATGGGTTGAATCCGATGATGAGCGTGAGATTGAACTGTTACAGCAGAAGGCAGCAAACAACCTGGCACTGGATGGCGCAGGGAGCCTGACCTACCTGGCGCCGACAAGAGTGAATCTTGACCTGGCAATTGAAAGATACCCGGGTGTCGATTTCAGGGCGACTAAAGAACATTAAAGTTTGGGTATTACGGTTTTTATTTCGTTAACGGTTTGATCACCACTGTATCTTCTTCCGGTGCACGCATTGAACCCATTAGCCTCCAGTCATCTGAGGCAATCTGTACATTCCATCGCCCAACCTCTAGTTCAGGAACGGTACCTTTGTATATACCTGTCTGCGACTGTTCAACAAATACTGCCTTGTCCTGACCCGCACGAGTTGAATAGATGAAATCGATTTCCAGTACGGGAGGAGGGGTGTAGCTCTCGTTGGCAGCAAGAAATACCGTCACCTGGTCCGAGTTGACAGAAATCTGTGCTGTCAGGCCGTGAGCGGTTGCTGCCTTGTCCCGTTTTAATTCACGATTAATCTGCTTGCCTACCTTGTAGTAGTCATCAACAACCATGCCGTCAAATGACGTGATGGAAACGATGAGGAAGAATGTGCCATAAATTACAGAAGATAGTGGTATAGCAATCACCAGCCATACCATCGGTTCTTTATACCACGGTCTTTTTACTTCAGTATCAGTAATGCCAGTGTTAGTCATGTCTATTGAAACCAGTCAGCTGGGGCAATAAAGCGGGCATCTTCATTGTCGGTTAATTTTTCATCATCGGTTGCCGTGATGCGTAGAGTGATATTGGTACTGCGGCTCTTTATTATATCTTCGCTGGCCTGTACCCGCACCAGGGTATCAATAATTTTACCACTCTCAACATGGGTTTCTTTTTCATCAGGGTCAAGGATAGCTCCCGGAAACCCTTCCAGTGAAATGACAAATGTGTGTGGCTTATCATCCTGGTTCATTATCCTGACCTTAAAGACATTCTCCAGGTTCCCATTTGCAGCCTCGCGGTAAAGGATGTTGCGGTCACGAGTGATATCTACACCGACCGGAATACGAACGAGCAGCGACCACATCATGGCAATAACAAGGCCGAGCAGGATGGCTGAATAGACAAATATACGGGGCCTGAATATGTGCAGACCTTTGCCTTCGACCTCATTAACGGTGGTGTAACGAATCAGGCCTCTATCATAGTCCATTTTATCCATTACATCATCGCAGACGTCAATACAGGCGGCACAGGCAATGCATTGGTATTGCAGGCCGTCGCGTATATCGATACCTGTTGGACAGGCCTGAACGCACAAACCGCAGTCTATGCAATCACCTTTATCCGAGGGTTTATTTTTGCCACGTTTACGTGCACCACGCGGGTCACCTCTTTTTTCATCATAAGAGATAATCAGGGTGTTGTTATCAAACATGACACTCTGGAAGCGTGCATAGGGACACATGTAGATACAAACCTGCTCCCGCAGCCAGCCGGCATTACCATAGGTAGCGAAGCCATAGAAAAATATCCAGAAGGTTTCCCAGGGCCCCAGGTCCCAGTTTACGAAGCTCACAGTAAGTTCTCTAATCGGGGAGAAATAGCCGACAAAGGTAAGACCTGTCCATAACGACAAGGCCAGCCAGATGACATGCTTTCCGCCTTTTTTGAAAACTTTCTCAGCAGTCCATGGAGATTTGGCAAGTTTGATCTGTTTTTGCCTGCTGCCTTCGACTTTTCTTTCAATCCATAGGAAGACTTCTGTCCATACCGTTTGTGGACAGGCATAACCGCACCACAGTCGACCGCCGACCGAGGTGAACAAAAACAGCCCCAATGCTGAAATAATAAGCAGTGCAGAGAGATAGATAAGATCCTGCGGCCACAGGGTCATCATGAAAATATTGAACTTCCTGTTGGGAAGATCAAATAATAGGGCCTGACGGCCATCAGCCATGGTTATCCATGGCAGGATATAGTACAAACCAAGTGTTAGAGCCACCATTGCTACGCGCCAGCGAGCAAAGATACCGTGCACTTCACGAGGATATATCTCCTTACGCTTGGCATAGAGGGAGTCCTGTGCGGTATCAGGTTTGTTCTTTTCAGGGGATGACATGTTGGTTATCTCTTGACTGGGGAGAATAAAAAAGTGGGCTGTTGTCTGCTTAGTTGCAGCGGCTACAGGGTCGCAGGAAGTAACAGGAAAGCAGACAGGATGTCAGTGTGGTGAGCCATAAAAATAAAAATGTTATTGAATAGAAGGCCATGTTACTGACGCCGCTGGCGTAAAGTTCAGGAAATACTTCGCCAGGAGAAAAGATCCAGTAAAACAGGATCATTGCAGCTCCTGACGTCAGGAAAGATGGCCATAGAACGGCAACCACACGCTGAATTTTTGGGATTTCTTCTTTCTCAGACATTTTGCACCTCAAGCATTAATGGTAGTGCCTGCTATTTTACTCTATGGAAATAAAAAAATACCGGGCATATTGCCCGGTATTTTAAATATACAGCCTGGTTTTACACCAGCTGTTTGAGACGGACACTATTCAAGTGACAGGCTGTACACATAAGCCGAGAGCAAGTGGATCTTGCCTTCACCGAGGAACTCACCAAATGCCGGCATGCGACCATTACGTCCTTCCTTGATGGTCTTTTCAATAGTGCGGCGGGAACTGCCATAGACCAAGCTGTCATCAGTCAGGTCAGGCGCGCCAAGAGCGATATTACCCTTTGCTTCAGCACCGTGGCAGGCAACACATAACTGCTGGAATTTTTCTTTGCCAGCATCAACGTCACCAGATGTTTTTCTGCCGCTTAAAGACATGACATAGGCTACAACATTATTAGCACCATCATCACCCAGAACAGCACCCCAGGCAGGCATTGCCCCCAGACGGCCGCTGGTAATAGTCTGCTTGATCTGTGCAGCTTCACCGCCCCATAACCAGTGACTATCACGCAGGTTTGGGAAACCCGGGCCGCCACCAGCATCACTGCCGTGACACTGTGTGCAATAGGTACTGAAAAGGCGACTGCCTGTGGTGATGGCATCTTTGTTTTTTGCCAGAGTCACGACATCCTGTTTCAGATAGTTAACATACTGCGCACCATATTTTTCTTCAGCGACTTCCATTTCGGTGTTGTACTGACCAACCTGGCTCCAGCCGAGTACGCCGTCAAATACGGCAATGCCCGGGTAAAGCACCAGGTACACCAGACCAAAAATGTTGGTGGCAATGAACATCTGCAACCACCAGCGAGGCAGGGGGTTATTGAGCTCTTCAAGGTCATCATCCCACTTATGACCAGTGGGTTGAGCCTCTTGACCTTCTGCTACATCGCCTGCATTCTTTTGCGACATGAGCAGGTAAAAGCACCAGAAAATTCCGCCGATAGTGACGATAAAGATAAACCATGGCCAGAATGGGCTGGTGAAATCCGACATTAAATCATATTCAGGCATTGTATTTTCTCCCTGATGTGTTTTCTTCAACTTGATTTGCAAACTTTTCCTCATCCAGAGGCAGGTTTGCAAGTTCATCAAATTCTTCTTTTCGCTTACTGCTCCACGCCCAGATAATAATGGCGATAAACAGTATGAACAGCGCTACGGTCCACAAAATATGGAAATTGACAGTATCCATATTCTCTACCTCACGGCCGGGATAGTAGAACCCATATTTTGCAGATAGGCGATCATGGCATCCATCTCGGTTTTGCCTTTCAGTTTATCTGCAGCACCGGCGATATCCTCATCAGTGTAAGGGACGCCCAGCATTCTGAGGGTTTTCATTTTCTCAGCGATATTGTCGCCTTCTACACTGTTTTCTGCCAACCAGGGGTAACCCGGCATAACAGATTGGGGGACTACATCGCGAGGATTGGTCAGATGGATTCTGTGCCATTCATCACTATAGCGGCCGCCGACACGATGCAGGTCAGGTCCGGTACGTTTTGACCCCCACAGGAACGGACGGTCATAGATAAACTCACTGGCGAGTGAGTAGTGTCCATAACGTTCAGTTTCTGCGCGGAAAGGACGAATCATCTGTGAATGACAGGTGTTGCAGCCATCACGAATGTAGAGATCACGACCAGTCAGCTGCATCGCTGTATAGGGTTTCAGACCTTCAATCGGCTGAGTGGTTGATTTCATGAAAAATAGTGGAACAATTTCAACCAGCCCGCCAAAGGAAATGACAATGATGCTCAGGATGATTAAAAGAGGAACGCTTTTTTCTGCTTTTGTTTGTAGTGACATTTTTGTCTCCTCCTTAATGAGCCGGTTCTGGAATGATTGCATCGACAGGCGAAGCATCGTCAGCCTTGATGGTTTTCCAGACATTGTATGCCATCAGCAACATGCCACTGAAGAACACCAGTCCACCCAGAGTTCGAGTGACATAAAATGGATGCATCGCTGCAACACTCTCAATGAAGCTATAGGTGAGCGTGCCATCGGCATTGGTTGCACGCCACATCAGGCCCTGCATAACACCAGAAATCCACATTGAAGCGATGTAAAGCACTACGCCCAGGGTAGAAATCCAGAAATGGGTTTCTATCAGGCGGACACTGTACATCTCTGTTTTGCCGAAAAGGCGAGGGATAAGGAAGTACATAGAGCCGATAGATATCATGGCTACCCAGCCCAGAGCGCCGGCATGTACATGGCCGATGGTCCAGTCAGTGTAATGAGACAGTGCGTTGACGGTTTTGATGGCCATCATCGGGCCTTCAAATGTAGACATACCGTAAAAGGAGATGGCTACCACAAGGAATTTAAGTATCGGGTCAGTACGCAGCTTGTCCCAGGCACCTGACAGGGTCATGATGCCGTTAATCATGCCACCCCAGCTGGGAGCAAGCAGAATCAGTGACATAACCATGCCCAGCGACTGTGTCCAGTCAGGCAGTGCGGTGTACATCAGGTGATGCGGGCCGGCCCAGATATAGGTAAAGGCCAGTGCCCAGAAATGCACCACTGATAAACGATAGGAATAGACAGGACGACCTGCCGCTTTAGGCATGAAGTAGTACATCATACCGAGGAAGCCGGCAGTCAGAAAGAAACCTACGGCATTATGTCCATACCACCATTGCACCATGGCATCCTGTACACCGGCATAGGCTGAATAGGATTTCATCCCCATCAGGCTAACAGGCAGTGCTGCACTATTACCGAGATGCAGCACGGCGACAGTCAGTATGAAAGAGCCCAGAAACCAGTTGGCGACATAAATATGTTTAACTTTTCTTTTGACGATAGTGCCAAAGAAAACGATTGCATACGATACCCAGACCACAGTGAGGAGAATATCAATTGGCCATTCCAGCTCAGCATATTCCTTCGAAGTGGTATAACCTAAAGGCAAGGTTACTGCAGCGAGTACGATAACGAGTTGCCAGCCCCAGAAGGTGAAGGCTGCCAGTGCCGGGGCAAAGAGTTTCGCATGACAGGTGCGCTGTACAATATAATACGAGGTCGCGAAAAGCGCAGAGCCACCAAAGGCAAAGATCACAGCATTGGTGTGTAAGGGGCGTAAGCGGCTGAAAGTCAGCCAGGGTATATCAAAATTCAGGGCAGGCCAGGCTAACTGGGAGGCAATAATGACGCCTACCAGCATGCCGACAATACCCCAGACAACGGTCATTATCGAAAATTGACGTACCACTTTATAGTTGTAGGTTTCTTGCATGCTTATTCTCAACTGAAAGTTTCGGGTCGTTTGTAAGTGATTTTTTGTTTCCAAAAAAGTATATTATGATTTACTTATAATTCATCATCTGCCCAAAAAAACCTGATCGTTTGTCATAAAATGGAGCAAACGTACGGCTAATTTGTTTAGATGTGATGCAGATTATACATAAAATCATCATTTCTGCACTTTGATTTAGATCAAAATTACTCTCATAAAGGCATAAATCTGTGTTATTGCACACACGTTCAAATTAATAATGGCATCGGAAAAAGAACAGGACAAACACTGTTTTCATTGCGGATTACCGGTTCCTGCCGGTCTGAAAATTGAAGTCGTTATCGATCAGCAGCCGCAGCCGATGTGCTGCCGGGGCTGCCAGGCCGTAGCCCAGGCGATCGTCGATGGCGGCATGGAGAATTATTATCGCTATCGCACAGAGACGAGTGCTACAGCAAAGGATTTAGTGCCTGAAACGCTGCGCCAGATGGAAGTCTATGATCGCGAAGAAGTGCAGAAAAGCTTCGTTCGACGTAGTGCTGAACATATAAGAGAAGCCTCATTAATTCTTGAAGGGATCGATTGTGCCGCCTGTGTCTGGCTCAATGAGCAGCATATCAAGGCCTTACCGGGGGTGCAGGAAGCGCAGGTTAATTACTCGACCCATCGTGCACGCGTAGTCTGGGATGATCGACAGCTAAAATTGTCAGATATCCTCAAGGCCATTTCAGAAATAGGTTATATCGCACACCCGTATGATCCCAGCCAGCATCAACAGCTGCTTGAGAAGCAGCGCAAGGATTATCTCAAGAGACTGGGGCTGGCCGGTGCATTGGGCATGCAGGTGATGATGTTCTCCATTGCCATGTATAGCGGCAGCTGGTGGGGGATGGAACAGCAGTACCGGACCTTTTTGCAGTGGGTAAGCTTGCTGCTGACACTGCCCGTATTTCTATATAGCGGCTGGCCTTTTTACCGTGCCGCCTGGCGTGATCTGCGTCATAAAAGGGCGGGCATGGATGTCCCCATTAGTCTCGGTATCGCGATCGCCTTTGCCGGCAGCCTGTTTACCATGATGGGACGTGGCGAGCATGTGTATTTCGATTCTGTCGTGATGTTCATCTTCTTTTTGCTGACCGCACGCTACCTGGAGCTGGTAGCACGTAAAAAAGCCTCCGAGCATACCGAGGCTCTGATTCAGTCGCAGGCGACAACAGCATTACGTGAGCTGGCGGGTAATCGCACAGAAGTCGTTGCCGCCCAGGAACTGGAGCCCGGTGACATCGTGCAGGTGAAACCCGGTGAAACCATACCATCTGACGGTGAAGTCATTGAAGGCAGTTCATCAATGGATGAATCACTGCTGACCGGTGAAAGCCGGCCCTGTCGTAAACAAGTGGGTGATAAAGTCATAGGCGGCAGCATCAATATAGAAAGCCCCATTCGACTTCGTGTGACGAAAAGCGGTCAGGAAACCGTACTTTCAACCATACTAAGTCTGGTTGAGCGTGCACAATCTGAAAAACCGGCCATTGCCCGCCTGGCCGACCGGGTCGCTTCTCGTTTTGTTGTTGCCATACTGCTGCTGGCGGCTGCAGTCGCGACCTACTGGTATTTCAATGACCCATCCCAGTGGCTGCCTATTACTATTGCGGTACTTGTCGTGACCTGTCCCTGTGCTTTGTCGCTGGCAACACCTGCTGCAATCACAGCCGCAACCGGGACATTAATTCGTGATGGACTGCTGTGCAGCAGGGGACATGCGCTGGAAACTCTGGCAAAGGTCAGTCATTTTGTATTTGATAAAACCGGCACTCTGACGGATGGATACCTGGAAATCACACAAACACAGTGTCTCAATGATGGGCTCGATGAAGCCGCCTGTCTGTTACAGGCGGCTTCGCTGGAATCACGTTCTGAACATCCCATTGCCCGGGCTTTTCTGGATGCTATTAGAGATGATCTGCTAGTTGTTGATGAAATCATCAGTACTCCGGGTGGTGGCATAGCAGGGAATGTCGGAGCTAAGCGATTGTATCTGGGTAATTCAAGCTTCATTCAACAGCAAACAGGCCAGGCAATGTCTGCAGAGCAGCAAAACTCCCTGGAAGATGGAACACGTGTGCTGCTGGCAGATGATACTCAGCTACTGGCTGTCTTTGTGCTTCAGGATTCACTCCGTGAGCAGGCAAGTACTTTGATAGACACATTGCAGCAGGCCAACGTTAAGACTTTGCTTTACTCTGGCGATGATGAAACGGCGGTTAGCATTGTGGCCGGGCGTTTAGGTATCAGCAATTACCAGGCAGCCATGTTACCTGATGATAAATTACAACAATTACGAGAACTGCAAAACCAGGGTGCTACCGTGGCAATGCTCGGTGATGGGGTCAATGACGCTCCAGTACTGGCTGGCGCAGATGTGTCGATCGCCATGGGTGAAGGCGCACGATATGCTGCTGCAGCAGCAGATATGGTGTTATTCAGAAATGATCTGAACATCCTCTATCGGGGCATGACGGTGGCCAGAAAAATGATGCGAATAATTCGGCAGAACCTGGGCTGGGCTTTGGCGTATAATATTACCGCATTGCCACTGGCTGCCATGGGATTGATTCAACCCTGGATGGCCGCACTAGGCATGTCAGCAAGCTCATTGATCGTTGTCGCTAATGCGATGAGGTTGACGAAGTGAAAAGAAGATCCAAGTTCCAAGCTCAAAGAACTAGGGATTTTTACTTGGATCTTGGAACTTGGATCTTGGAACTGTGTTTTTATGGAAATAATCTACTTTCTTATCCCCATGGCCCTGTT
>JAUVSB010000012.1 GCA_030597275.1 Gammaproteobacteria bacterium | reverse complement strand
CTGGTATTTACAAGGTTAATTCCTCCGCCTATGGAAAATTCGTAGAGTAAAGAGAGTAGAACAACACCAAGGACATCATCGATGACCGCAGCACCAATAACAATCTGGGCTTCAGGACTGGATTTACGTTTGAGATCACCAAGGACTCGAACGGTGATACCTATACTGGTTGCGGTGAGGGTGCCGCCAATAAACAGCGAAACCAGTATGGGTTGCTGGAAAATGTAAAAACTAACCAGTAGACCGAGTAAAAATGGCAGGATAAACCCGCTGATAGCAACGATAACGGCTTTACTGCCAGCCCGAACAAGCTTACTGATGTCTGTATCCAGCCCAACTTCAAACAAAAGCAAAATAATACCTATTTCAGCCAGCAGACGTAAGATCTGATCGGGTTCAATCCAGCCGAGCAGGCTAGGGCCAAGTACGATACCTGCTATTAATTCACCAACTACCGGCGGGATGTTAATACGACTGGCAAGCTCGGCAAATAATCTTGCTGCTAACAGGATAATGACGATGTTCAGGAATATAGTATGTGTTGCCATTTTTCTATTATCACCAAAGCTAAACAGATACACCAACAAAACCTGTATAACTCACTGATATTCAATTATTTCTGCAGAAGTACATATACGGCTAAATATGCATAATGACTTTGACACAAACGGTCTAAATCCGTATCATCGCGCGGTTTAGTTTTAATAAATTGATTTGTACGCATTATTCCATCTTTCATGTTGTTTGATGGTGGCTACAAACCACAAACAGGGTTAATTCAATGGCAGTTCAAAAAAGTCGTAAAACACCTTCAAAACGCGGCATGCGTCGCTCACATGACAGCCTGAGCAATCCAGCTCTGACCACTGATCCGGTCACTGGTGAAACTCATCGCCGTCACCATATTACTGCAGATGGTTTCTACAAAGGCCGCAAGATGGTCAATTCAGAGTCAGAATAAGCGTCTCATTAAATAGAATTAGAAAATACTATTGTGGCAATAAGCATAGCCATAGATGCCCATGGTGGTGACCATGGTGCTTCGGTTACTGTTCCTGCCGCAATTTCTGCATTAGCCAGTAATTCAGATCTGTCTATCATTCTGGTAGGGCAGGAAAATGTACTTAAAGCCGAACTGAGTGCAAATAATGCAAGCCTGTCTGACAGGCTGAGTATTCACCATGCCTCGCAGATTGTCGGTATGGATGAATCCCCGGCTTTGGCCCTGCGCGGGAAAAAAGATTCTTCCATGCGCGTTGCAATTAACCTGGTTAAAGAAAACAGTGCAAGTGCCTGCGTCAGTGCAGGCAATACCGGCGCACTGATGGCCACCGCGCGATTTGTACTCAAAACATTGCCTGGTATTAAACGTCCGGCAATCGTTACAGCAATACCTACGATGCACGGTTATGTCCACTTGCTGGATCTTGGTGCCAATGTCGATAGTCCAGCCGAAGTTCTGCAGCAATTCGGCATTATGGGCTCTATCCTGGTGCAGGCACTTGGAAAAAATGAGAACCCCAAAGTTGGCCTGCTTAATATTGGCCATGAAGATGTTAAAGGCAATGAAACGGTGAAGGCGGCAGGCGAGCTTCTGAAAAATAGTCCAATCAATTATATTGGTTTTGTAGAAGGTGATGATATCTTTACTTCCGACATCGATGTCATAGCCTGCGACGGCTTTGTAGGCAATGTTTCGCTAAAAACCATGGAAGGCCTGGCGCAGATGATTACTTCCACGATGAAGGAAGAATTTAACCGAAGCATACTGACGAAACTGGCAGGACTGCTGGCAATGCCTGTAATCAAGGCATTACGAAGCCGTCTTGATAATCGTCGTTATAATGGTGCAGCATTACTGGGACTTAAGGGTATTGTTATCAAGAGTCATGGTAGTGCTGATATTTATGCCTATACACAGGCAATAAATGAGGCGTACCGGGAAGTTCAGCATCAGGTAACTGAAAAGATACAGGCAGTATTGGCAAGTACAGATTTTAGCACTCAGGCAGAATGAGAAAATATTGTGAGTGATACAGGAAAGATATTCTCAAAAATCACTGGTACTGGCAGCTACTTACCGGAAAAAATCCTTACCAATGCTGATCTTGAACACATGGTGGAAACCAGTGATGAGTGGATCGTATCTCGTACTGGTATTCGTGAACGTCATATCGCAGCGGAAGGTGAAACAACCTGTGATATGTCTGAACAGGCAGCTCGCCTGGCTATGGAAAGTGCCGGCATCCATCATTCTGATATAGACCTGATCATAGTAGCAACAACCACACCCGACCTGGTTTTTCCTTCTACTGCCTGTTTGCTGCAGGAGCGACTTGGTATACATGGCTGCCCCGCATTTGATGTCCAGGCTGTCTGCACCGGTTTTATCTATGCATTGACGGTGGCAGACAACTTCATACGCAGCGGGAGTTCAAAACGTGCACTGGTTGTTGGCGCAGAAACCCTGTCGCGCATCGTTGACTGGACAGATAGAGGGACAAGCATTCTGTTTGGTGATGGTGCGGGAGCGGTGATAGTTGAAGCTTCAGACGAACCTGGGATTATTTCCAGCCATATTCACTCTGATGGACAATTCAAAAATCTGCTGCAGGTGCCTACGGGTGTTTCCAGCAATTATCAGGATGTCATGGAAGGCAATGCCTATATCGAAATGAAGGGAAACGAAGTTTTCAAGATGGCTGTCAATACTCTGGGCAGGATAGTCGACGAAACGCTGGCACATAATAATATGCAAAAGTCAGATATTGACTGGCTGGTTCCTCATCAGGCGAATATTCGCATTATCAATGCCACGGCAAAGAAATTGGGCATGTCCCTGGATAATGTCGTGGTAACCGTCGATCGGCATGGCAACACATCGGCAGCCTCAGTGCCCCTGGCATTCGATGAAGCTGTACGAGATGGCCGCATAAAAAAAGGCGAAACAGTTATGCTTGAAGCCTTTGGTGGTGGATTCACCTGGGGTTCAGTGCTGTTAAAGATGTGACGGAAAGAAGTTCCAAGATCCAAGTTCCAAGAAAAAGGCATAAAACATTATGAGCACAGCATTTATATTCCCGGGTCAGGGTTCACAATCTATCGGCATGATGAATTCTCTAGCCGAATCTAATCCAGTTATCCAGGACACTTTTTCCGAAGCATCAGCAATTCTAGGTTTTGATTTGTGGACTATAGTCACAGATGGCCCGGCAGAAAAACTCAACTCTACCGAAATTACCCAGCCGGCAATGCTGACGGCTGGTGTCGCTACCTGGCGTGCCTGGAAAGCCGCATGGGGTGAAAATCCAGTGATTATGGCTGGTCACAGCCTGGGTGAATACACTGCACTGGTTTGTGCTGGTGCGTTGAATTTCTCAGATGCAGTTGCACTGGTTGCCGATCGTGCAAGTTTCATGCAACAAGCTGTTCCAGCAGGCGAAGGTGCGATGGCAGCTGTTCTTGGGCTTGATGATGAGAGCGTCAGAACTCTATGCCAGGACAATGCTGCAGGTGAGGTGCTGGAAGCCGTAAATTACAATGCCCCTGGCCAGGTTGTGGTAGCAGGAAGTACCGCTGCTGTTACTCGTCTGGCCGAAAATGCCAAAGTAGCAGGTGCCAAGCGTGCCCTCATCTTACCCGTTAGCGTTCCATCACATTGCGCCTTGATGAAGACGGCTTCCGAACAGATGGCAGAAAGATTAAAAGAGGTGACAATAAACCAGTGTGAAATACCCGTTATTCACAATGTGAATGTTCAACAGGCTGCTGATGAAAATGAGATTCGCGATCTACTTGCTCGCCAGATATCTGAACCGGTACGCTGGGTTGAAACTATCAATAGTATGCATAATGATGGAGTGGCACAGCTGCTCGAATGCGGGCCAGGTAAGGTTCTCTGTGGATTAACGAAGAGAATCAATCGAGATATCAGCTGCATTCCGTTGATTAACAATGAATTAATAACAGATGCATTGGAGGCGAAGGCATGAAACTTGAAGGAAAAATCGCACTGGTAACCGGAGCTTCTCGTGGCATAGGTGCTGCTATTGCAGATACGCTGGCGGCAAATGGTGCCTATGTCATTGGTACAGCAACAACACATGCTGGAGCCCTGGCTATTGAAGAACGTTTCTCCAGGGCAGGTTATGAAGGAGTTGGTCGCGAACTGAATGTTACCTCTCAGGATTCCGTCGATGCCATCATCAAGGCTTGCAACGAACTGAAGGGTGCACCGACTATACTGGTCAATAACGCAGGCATTACACGTGACAACCTGCTTATGCGAATGAAAGAAGATGACTGGCAGGCTATTATGGATACCAATTTGACATCAGTGTTCCGTATGAGTAAGGCAGTTTTACGCGGCATGATGAAAGCCAAACAAGGCCGGATTATCAGTGTGACCTCTGTTGTGGGCGCCACAGGAAACCCCGGGCAGGTAAACTATTCGGCAGCAAAAGCCGGTGTGGCCGGCTTCAGCAGGGCAATGGCACGTGAAGTGGCATCACGGAATATTACAGTCAACACTGTTGCCCCCGGTTTTATTGATACAGACATGACCCGTGCATTACCTGAGGAACAGCGCGAGGCCCTGATTAAGGGAATACCACTTTCACGCCTTGGCACGGCTGAAGATATCGCCGCTGCAGTACTTTTTTTAGCCTCGGACGATGCATCTTATATCACGGGCACTGAAATTCATGTAAACGGCGGCATGTATATGGGGTAGAATAACTATGTAGCAGCGTCACTCGGTTGGACTGCCAATTTTAAATATGGTATCTATGCCATACGGAACATTTTTGTTTTAATTTTTGTTTTATTACGGTTTTAATAATGAGGAAAATAATCAAATGAGTAGTGTTGAAGAGCGCGTCAAGAAAATTGTAGCTGAACAGCTAAGCACCAGCGAAGACCAGATTACCAGTACGTCTTCTTTCGTCGATGATCTGGGCGCAGATTCACTCGATACCGTTGAACTCGTAATGGCCCTGGAAGAAGAATTCGATCTGGAAATTCCAGATGATAAAGCCGAGCAAATTACTACAGTACAGCAGGCAGTCGATCACATAAATGCTGCCACCAGCTAGCTCGAAAGTATAGAGAAAAGCCGCTACTCCCAATGGGGGCAGCGGCTTTTTTATTAACTAACAAATAACAGTCACGGGTTTGGAAATTGAGTAAGCGTCGAGTTGTCATCACTGGTATTGGAATAAATTCTCCAGCAGGTATAGGGCTGGACGCCAACTGGCAGAACATTACTGCCGGAAAAAGTGGCATCAGCAGCATAGAAAGTTTTGATACAACAGGCATGCCTGCAACCATTGCTGGACAGATTCATGATTTTGATCCTGAAGTCTGGATGGACAAAAAATCCAGCAGAAAAATGGACCGTTTTATACAGTTAGGTATGGCAGCGGGGCTGGATGCAATGGCAGATTCCGGGCTTGAGATTACCGAAGAGAATGCACATCGTGTAGGTGTCCATATTGGTGCAGGTATTGGTGGATTACCAACGATCGAAAAACAGACGCAAATATTGTTAGAACGCGGTCCACGGCGTATCTCCCCATTCTACATCCCCAGCAGTATCATCAACATGATTTCAGGCAACTTGTCTATTTCGCTTGGAGCCAAAGGCCCAAACCTCGCTATTGTTACCGCCTGTGCGACAGGAACCCACTCCATTGGTGATGCTGGAAGGTTAATTGAATACGGTGATGCCGATGTGATGTTCGCCGGCGGCGCAGAAAGCTCTATCACCCCAACCGCAATGGCCGGATTTGGTAACGCACGTACACTCAGCACCCGAAATGATGACCCGCAGGCCGCTTCGCGCCCCTGGGATAAAGGGCGTGATGGTTTTGTTATGGGTGAAGGCGCTGCAGTGCTGGTACTCGAAGAACTGGAGCATGCACGACAACGTGGTGCTCAGATCTATGCTGAACTGGCAGGTTTTGGTCTAAGTGGCGATGCTTTTCATATGACCAGTCCTGTGCCAGATGGCGAGGGTGCGGCCCGTTGCATGGAAAATGCCATGCGCAATGCCGGTGTAAACTCTCAGCAAGTCGACTATATCAATGCACATGGTACGTCTACGCCACTCGGAGATGTAGCAGAAACACAGGCGATGAAGAAGGCAATGGGTACGCATGCTGGAACTGTTGCGGTCAGCTCTACCAAATCCATGACAGGACATCTTCTGGGTGCGGCTGGCGCCATTGAGGCCGTATATTCCACATTAGCCATAAAACACCAGGTTGCTCCGCCGACTATTAACCTGGATGATCCTGACCCTGATTGTGATCTGGACTATGTTCCTGGGGCAGCTAGAGACATGAAGATTGATGTCGTGATGTCGAACTCCTTTGGTTTTGGCGGCACCAATGGCACGCTAATCATGAAACGCATGTCCTAGCACTGCTGACATACTGAAAGTGGCACCACCCTGTCTGTTAAGGCAACTGAACAACTGCCCTGATCTTTTTGATCTGGCAGAAAACAAGCCTGAGCGATATCCTTTTCTGCTTGAAAACTCAGGCGAGACCACAGAACTGGGTAGCTTTGATATTCTCTTTGCCTTTCCTGGTTCGCAACTAATTTGCCGCTCAGACGGTATCGTGACGCTGGATGGAATAGAGCAGGGAAAAGAGCAATTTCTCAGCCAATTTGATTCCATCTACCAGCAGCAAAAAAACAGTGATATCTCTGCAGATCATCACGGATTACCTTTCTGTGGTGGCTGGTTCCTTTATCTAGGATATGAACTGGCTGCAGAAGTTGAACCTGTATTAAGCTCGTTGTTGCACAGACCTGAACTACCCCGTGCGACAATGACTGAAATTCCTGCCGGCATCGTTCGCAACAGGCAGACTGGAGAAGATTTCGCTTTTGCTTCAGGTGAAAATGCAGATGAACTGCTAGAACTCATTGTAAAAGATGCACGTAGTCTATCAAACAAAACGTCACCCAAAATAGACAAAGAAAAACCAGCTATTTGCAAGCTGGAGGAAGAAGAAGGCAATTCCTACCTGCAAAGCGTTAAACAGATAAAGGATTACATACGAGACGGAGATGTGTTTCAGGTCAATCTCTCACGATTATGGCATGCTGACTGTAATAATGACCTGTCTGTGACCCAGGCGTGGCGTAAACTACGGAAGTCCAACCCTGCACCCTTTGCCGCCTGGGCAAGACTGGATGACAATACAACGCTTCTTTCATCATCACCCGAGCGCCTGCTGGAACAGCGAAAAGGTATAGTCCGTACGCGCCCGATTGCTGGCACATATCCACGCAGCGAAAACAAGCAAGCAGATAACAACCTGTCTGCTGAATTATTGATGCACCCAAAAGAACGCGCCGAGCACATCATGCTGGTTGACCTTGAACGTAATGACCTTGGACGGATATGCCGCCCGGGGACTATTCAGGTTGATGATCTGATGCTGCTCGAAAGCTACGCCCATGTGCACCACATCGTTTCAGACGTCAGTGGCGAATTAAGAGCAGGGGTGTTACCGGGAGATATTATTCGTGCTGTATTTCCTGGAGGCACCATTACCGGCTGCCCGAAGGTCCGCTGCATGGAAATAATTGCCGAGCTGGAGACAGAGGCACGTGATGCCTATACCGGTTCAGTGGGTTATCTGTGCCACAATGGCGACATGGATCTAAATATACTGATCAGAACAATCACGCACCATAATAATCGCTACAGCTTCCGTGCTGGCGCCGGAATCGTGGCGGATTCGGATCCCGTAAGAGAGCTGGATGAAACACGCTCCAAGGCAAGGGGCCTGTATCGTGTTTTTGATTCGAATCATCACTGATAATGAAAACACAACAGATAAAAACACTTGTTAACGGTAAAGAGTCATCCTTTATCGATGTCACTGACCGTGGCCTTCAGTTTGGCGATGGAGTGTTTGAAACCATCCGAATACATCAGGGTAAAGCTGTCTGGTGGCAACAACATATTGATCGCCTGCTTGATGGCTGCCGTCGTTTACATTTTCCCGTGTTACCGGACGTTGGGACCTTACAAAAGGAAGTCAACGAACTACTGGCAGGCAGCGAAACTGGCACAGTTAAAATAATTATCACCAGAGGAAATTCTAGCGGTGGTTATGCAGCAGCCGAAGACAGTATTCCTAACAGGGTGATGATATTCACTTCAGGTCTTAGACATCAATCTAAGGCAAAGCAGGGCATAGTACTGGGTGTTTGTGAGCAGCCTATTTCTGGATCACAGCAATTATCAGGGATCAAACATCTCAATCGACTGGAACAGGTGCTGGCACGTTTAGAATGTCAGAGTAATGGTTGGGATGAGGGGTTGATGCTGGATGACAGGAATCGAATCATTGAGGGGTGTATGAGCAACCTTTTTGTCTGGCAGAAGGATAGATTACTGACACCACAGCTCGAACAAACAGGCATCAAAGGTATATGCCGCGAGAGAGTTTTATCACTGGCAGAAGAAAATGGACTGAATGTGGAACAGTGTGAACTTGACCTTGGTGATCTGCAACACAGTGATGGTCTGTTTGTTACCAATAGCCTGATTGGTATCTGGCCAGTAGTTCAATTTAGCTGCCTGCAAATAAAAGAACGGCAATTTGAGATCAATGCCAATACCCGTTTACTGCAAAAGAAGCTTGAGGCGGACATATGCTCGGTAGATTGATTGTTTTCCTTATTATTGCGACGGCTTTATGCGGTTTGCTAGCCAGCAACTGGCTACAGAACGCAGAGAACAGGGTGCTTACCGATGAAACGCGAAATATCACCGTAGCGAAAGGAACATCAATGCGGGGTTTCGCCGATCAACTGGTGGCTGAGGGTTTGCTGGATGAGCCCTGGTCATTCAGAATCTGGGCACGCTACAGAGGTTTGTCTTCATCACTGAAAACAGGCGAATATCAGATCCCCGCGGATGCCACTATGCGTGAGCTACTGAAGCTGGTGACCAGTGGCAAGGTCATTGATTACCCGGTTACTTTTATCGAAGGCTGGAATTTCAAGCAATTGCGCGAGTCTCTGTCTAAACAGGAGAATTTAAGGCATACGATCGATAAACTTTCTGATCAGGACATTATGAAAGCCATTGATGCAGAGGGAGTTCATCCGGAAGGACGATTTTACCCGGATACCTATCGTTATACTGCCAGCATGAATGATGTTGATATCCTGCGCCTGGCATATACAAAAATGACCAGCTTGCTCGATGATGAGTGGAGTAAACGCGAAAATAATCTGCCTCTGAAAAATAAGGATCAGGCACTGGTGCTCGCATCGATTATAGAGAAAGAAACCGGTGCCGCAGAAGAGCGCCCGGAAATCTCCGGTGTGTTTATAAACCGTTTACGAAAAGGCATGCGTTTACAGACGGACCCAACCGTTATTTATGGCATGGGAGATAGCTACAAAGGCAATATTCGTAAGAAGGATCTGTTAAAGGACACCCCGTACAATACCTATACGCGATCTGGCCTGCCACCGACACCCATCGCCATGCCAGGAGGGGACGCTATACACGCTGCCCTGCATCCTGCATCAACAAAAGCCCTGTATTTCGTCGCAAAGGGAAACGGCAAACATAAATTCTCAGCAACCCTTACCGAGCACAATGAAGCTGTGATTAAATACCAGTTAAAAGGACGGCGGAAGAAATTTTCATCGTATAAGCCAAAAACTGAAGACTAGTGTTACCTTTAATCTCGAATCTAAAACAAACATGACAGCAAAATTTATCACACTCGAAGGCGGTGAAGGAGCAGGTAAAACTACCTGTCTCAAGCACATTGAGAAACGCATCAAAGAAGCCGGTATCGATCTCTGTGTCACCAGGGAACCCGGAGGTACACGAACCGGTGAGAAAATACGGGAGATTCTGCTGGACAGGGGTAATTTCGATATTCTCGATGAGACAGAATTGATGCTAATGTTTGCTGCTCGTGCACAACACCTGAATGAATTAATCCGCCCCACTCTGGTGACGGATACCTGGGTTTTATGCGATCGTTTTACCGATGCCACCTATGCCTACCAGGGCGGCGGCAGAGGTATAAGCAGTGAACGCATAGCTGAACTGGAACAATGGGTACAGCAGGGCTTAAAACCGGATCTGACTCTATTACTCGACCTTCCTGTGGAAATGGGGCTAAAACGGGCAGGGCAGCGCAGTAGTCCTGATCGCTTTGAATCGGAAAACATCGCTTTCATGGAAAGAATGCGCTCGTCTTACCTGGAGATCGCCAGCCGGGAACCGGAAAGAGTGAAAATCATTGATTCTTCACTGACTCTTGAGAATGTGCTGTCACAGATAGATTTTGTATTAAATGAAATACTTAATGAGGTAGATAGTGGCTAAGCAGGATTTATACCCCTGGACAGAGGAGGCCTTTGATGCCTTTTTCAGCTCAAAGAGCAGACAGGCCCATGCCTATTTGCTTGCGGGCCAATCGGGTCTTGGTAAAACTGTGTTTGCTGAGCAGCTGGTTAAGACCATGCTCTGTCAGACACAGGAAGATGATGCCTGTGGGTTATGCCAGTCATGCAAATTGCTGGAGAGCGGCAGCCACCCGGACCTGCATGTGCTGCAAAGTGAAAAACGGACATTGGAGGTAAGCGATCTGTTTGCGAATTTCGCTCCCAGATACCTCGAAGATGAAAGCAAACGAAAAAGACGCAAAAAACCTTCTGCCGTGATTGCCATTGACCAGGTCAGGGGCGTTATCCCGGATATCAATACGCGGCCTCATCTATCAGCCTGCCGTATTATCATTTTCAATACTGCAGAAGATTTGAACATCAATGCCGCTAATAGTTTGCTGAAATCACTGGAGGAGCCCCCATCAGAGTGTTACTTTTTACTTATCAGCCATGAACCGGGCAGACTGATGCCCACTTTACGAAGTCGCTGTAACCGCATCGATTTCCGTACTCCTGATAAAGCACAGGCACTGAAATGGCTGAATAATCAGCTACCGGGACGATTGGACGCAGCCGATCTGCTTGATCGTGCTACAGGTATACCCTTGCGAGCCCTGGCGCTTGCTGATGGTGTTCTGAACTTGGACGAATCACGTATTTTTCAGGTTATGCTGCAGCTGGCCAATAGACAAATAGATCCGGTTACTGCTGCTGCGGAGCTGATAAAAAAAACAGAATTAGTCGAAATACTTACCCCTGTTCAGGTCATGATTAGCAATATAATCAGGCTTAAAACAGCTGCCAGGAATAACTCAGTAATAAAAAAGGATGATGAGAAGGTATTGATTGATATTGGAAAAAGGTTAAACTTCAAACAGTTGTATACTTTTCTTGATGATCTTTCTGCAAGCAAACAACTGGCAGGTGGCCCACTTGATGATACACTTGCACTGGAAAATGGCCTGATTAGCTGGCAGAGGATGTTCAGTTAATACATATCATAATAAGTAATGAGAGGGGATTAGATGGCTAACGTTGAAAACATTGTAAGAAAACCGGGCGTATTGTCGCTTAGCATCAAAGATAAAAATGCTCTGTACGCTGCTTATATGCCGTTTGTTAAAAATGGCGGTCTGTTTATTCCTACCTCACGTAAATACAAACTAGGTGAAGAGGTGTTTATGCTGCTTAACCTGCTTAAAGGTAATGAGAAAATTCCTGTAGCCGGTCGAGTAGTGTGGATCACACCACCGGGTGCACAGGGCCAGAAACATGCCGGTGTCGGTATCCAGTTCAACCAGAAAGACTCCGGGCCTGCCAGGAGCAAGATTGAAACATTGTTAGGTGGTGCTTTAAAATCATCACGGCCGACACACACGCTCTAAAAATCCATAGTTGTTTCTATAGCATTTTCACAGGATTAATCTAATGCTGGTTGACTCCCATTGCCATATCAATTTCGATCCTCTGTCTGAGGACACCGAGGGCGTAATCCAGCGTGCCCATGAGATGGGCGTTGATCACATGCTTTGTGTCTCAGTAAACATGGAAGATTTCCCGCAGGTACTTGCGCTAGCAAAAGAGCATGACTTTATTTTTGCCTCCGTTGGTGTACACCCGAATCATGATGAAGGTGAGGAGCCAACAGTAGAGATGCTCATCAGCCATGCAGCTGGCCCTGATGTCGTTGCTATTGGTGAAACCGGTCTTGATTATTTTCGTAGCTCCGGTGATATGACCTGGCAGAAGGACAGATTTGCACGCCATATCCATGCCGGTATCGAGTCAGACAAACCTCTGATCATACATACCCGCGAAGCTGCTGCAGACACTATGGACATGCTGAAAGCTGAGAATGCAGAACAATGCGGCGGAGTGATGCATTGCTTCGCCGAAGACTGGGTGACAGCAAAGAAGGCATTGGATATTGGTTTCTATATTTCCTTTTCAGGAATACTCACATTCAAGAATGCACAGGACATGCGTGAGGTGGCGAAGAAGGTGCCTCTGGACCTGGTGCTGGTAGAAACCGACTCGCCGTACCTTGCACCGGTCCCCAAACGCGGTAAAATCAACGAACCGGCCTATACCAGTTATGTCGCTGATGTACTGGCAGACGTGAAAGGTGTCAGCAAAGAAGAAATCAGCAGACTCACCACCAATAACTTTTTCAATCTATTTAAAGCAGCAAAAAGAAGGGAGGCAGCCTAAATATTCCTCTCCCTATACAACTTCCGATACTCCCTTGGTGAAACCCCACTCCAACGTTGTAGATTCACTGGGAAGAAAACCCCTCAATTCTACTGGGTTGAGGGCAGGGGTGGTGTTTATACCTTCTATAAACTGTTAAAATTGATCATTCGTCGTCAATAAAAAGCTTTTTTTAACAATAAAACTCAACATATAGTGTATCAAGTCACCACGATTGAGACACCCAAATCTATAAATATCATGAACAAATATCTCAAGTACGCTGGCTATCTTTTCGCGGGTCTAATCACTTTACTAGTTGTTACAGTAATTATCCTCAAGCTTATTCCCGATACAACATATAAAGACTGGATCACATCTGCGACAAAATCAGCAACCGGACGGGATTTTTCAATCGAAAACCTGGAGCTGGATATCGGTAAGACATTTCGAGTCAGAGTAGATAACGTACGTTTGGCCAATGCAGAATGGGCTAAAGAAGCTGACATGCTCAAAATAAAGCGCATGGAAGCAGATTTCGGTTTATTGGCACTGCTCGCCGGAAAAGCAGATATTCGTGCCGTGGTAGAACAGGCGGATGTTCAAACTGAAAAGAATGCTGATGGTGTTAGTAACTGGGCTATGGGCTCGGAAGAACTGGAAGAAGCAGTTGAGGAGATTGAAGAGGATGTGGAGGATGATGGAGAATTCTCAGGGTTGCCGCTGCATCCAGTCATTCGTGAAATCCGTATTGACGATTTTAAATTAACCCGGGTGATGGAAGCCGGAGCACCTGCAAGAATCACCCATCTCAAGCAGCTGCTCATCGAAACACCTGAAGAAGATACCACGATCTCGTTGACAGCCAATGCGAATGGTCACCCAGTCGAAATATCTGGAAACCTCGGAAATATGGAAAAGTTTCTGTATAAATCTAGCGAACCGGTTAATTTAAAAGCTGATATTGATGGCAACATACTGCATCTGTCTGGCAACTGGGGGCCAATATTCCCTAAACAGACAATGCTTGTAGATTTTGCTCTGAAGATCCCCGCTACAGCCAGCCTGGCAGAAGCCGTTGGCATGGAAATAGATGAGTTCGAAGACATCAATATAACGGGGACGTTAGTTGGTGACGGCAGCACACTTGCCCTGAATCCATTTGAAATCAACCTGGATGACGCTACTGCGAAGCTCAGGATCAACGGGTCGATTGCTGATCTGACTAATATGACTGGTATCAGTGTTTCCACGGATGCCAATACAGCATCAGTGGGTACACTATTAAAGCAACTAAAAATCGAACTGCCAGTCCCTTTACCGCCTGAAATCGAGATAAGTGCAGAAATTAGTGGCGGTCTCAAAGAGCTGGCACTCAGTGAGCTTGTCATCGTAGCCAGAGACGAAGGTGTAGAACACAAAGCCACTGCAGCTATTGGAGACCTGCTGAACGCGCGAAAGATCACAGGCAAGCTGACCGGTACTATCGACTCACTTTCAGGGCTGTCCAAATATGCAAAAATGGATCTACCACCAACCCTGGGCAAACTTCAGCTCTCTGGCGACCTGGCCTCCAATG
>JAUVSB010000134.1 GCA_030597275.1 Gammaproteobacteria bacterium | reverse complement strand
TGCAGGCCAACAAAATACTCAGCCCGCTTTGGAAAATTAAATACTTTCAGGCCAGTACGCTGCTCTATATCACGATTCACTTCGCCAATCTGTTGTGGCGTTTCTGTCGCAATCACGTACCACATATTAAATTTATGATCGCGCTGATAATTATGCGCCACTTCCGAGTAACTGTTCACCACTTCTGCTACTGTATCAAAGTCTTCCTCAGGAACCTGTAAAGCAACAAGACTGAAAGAGCCACCCATTTTTTGCGCATCATACATAGGACCAAAGCGGGATAATGTTTTGTTATCAAGCAAAGCCTGCAAACGGGTAATTAGTTCAGCCTCTGTAATTCCTATTTGGGCCGCGACTTCTGCATAAGGCTCTCTTGATAACGGGAACCCTGATTGCAGTACATTGATAATTTTACGGTCCAGCTCGTCCATCATTTAATCAGTCATTCCTGTTTTACGATAGATAGCGCCACGCTGCTTAAAACGTCGAGTACTGAACAGGACTTTATGGCCAATTTCAGTCAAACCACAGCTTTCTACCAGTAGCTGAACATTATCCAGCACATCATCGCGGTCCTGCCCATGAATCATGGTAAACAGGTTATAAGGCCATTCTGGCAAGCGGCGCGGGCGACGGTAACAGAGTGTCACAAAATCAAATTGACCCAGGCAAGAACCCAACTCACTGATAATGTCATCGGGTATATCCCATACGACCATGGCATTCGCACGGTAGCCAAGTTCATGGTGACGAACCACCACACCAAAACGCTTTATCACCTTGTCGCTGATTAAACATTTAAGGCGTGACATCACTTCATCTTCATTCATACCTAAGCTTTTGCCAAGATCCGCATAAGGAGTTTTGCTGAGCGGCAGGCCAGTCTGGATCAACGTAATCAGGGCCTGGTCCCGATCATCGAGAATAGCCTGTTTGGGCAAAGGAGGATGACGATGCCGGACCTTCATGTCCATTTCAAATCAAACCCGAGATCAATGTGGAAATCTTCCTGCATGGGCAAGTACATAACAGCTAGACTGCTGCGATGCTCGATATCATCAAGCACAGCATTTAAAGCCTGTTCATCACTGGCCGTTACCACAAACCACAAATTGAAATGATGCTCACGCTGGTAGTTATGATTTACTTCACTATATCCGCTAACCATTGCCGCAATATCTTCTAATCGGTTCTCCGGAATAGACATTGCAGCCAATGTGCTGGCACCTACGCTATTTGCACGAAACACTGCTCCAACACGGGAAACGGCTCCCTGATTCTGCAACTCTTGCAGGCGATCAATAACAATATCTTCAGTGGTACCGAGCCTTTCTGCTATTTTTTTAAATGGCCGCGACTCTAGTGGAAAGCCGTACTGGAAATCATTTAATAAATGTTTATCCAGTTCTCCTGGAATATTTATTTTCAGGTCGTTCATATTTGCACTTGTTTGCGACATATAAGCTACCTCAGCACTACAGACCAATCCGATGAGCACGGCTGGTAAAAAATATACCGCTGGGCTTTTTCATCGGCAGGGTCGTGATTACCTTAAAACTCCCGGTATCGTAAACCGTTACTTTTCCTGCATCTCGTGCAGAAATCCAGACATGCTCACCGCGAGGTGTAAACTCCATATGTAGAACAGCTTTGCCCGGCTTTAGTGTCTTTACTATCTGTAGTTGTTCTGTGTCTATCACCTGAACCGTGTCATTCCGTGGATAGGCAAAGTTAACCCAAACCTGGCGGCCATCAGGACGTGCCATAACAAACACCGGCTGCCCATGCACTGGTAGCGTAGCTACCTGTTTCCAGTTACGACGATCTACGATCAAAACCTCATTGCGGCCGACAGCGGGCAAAAAGGCATAATCTTCTGTCATCGCCCAGCCTTCCAGGTGCGGCATCTTATAAACAGGCATTTTCTTTGAACCACGTCCGTAATCCCTCAAAATACCTTTAACACCTTTCTCCAGGTGCCATAAATCCAGCAGCGCTAGTCCATCTTCTCCAAACAGTCCCGCTATATAGAAACGACCATCCGGGGTAATCAAACCGTCATACGGCTGTTTGCCTATATCCCTGAAACGAGTAATCTCAGGTTCGTCAGCCTGACTAAAATCAGCGATCCATATCTCACCCGCATCATAAAGTGAGAAGACAAATTTTTGCCCCGGCGCATCAACCAGCCCTACCACTTTCGATTGTTGTTTCTGTTTCCCGTATGTAGCAGGAATATCCGCCACCAGCTTCAAAGTGTCGGCGTCAAACACCTTTACCCCGCCCGGAGTATAATTGGAAACGGCAACCAGTCTGCCATCCTGTGAAATCGCACCACCTATGCTGTTGCCCGACTGGATAATTCTTTTATCAATCTTCGCCGTTAGAAGATCAATTTTAGTCAAGCCGCCGTCACGACCGAAAACATAGGCAAAACGTTCATCTCGCGAAAACACGATTGAGGCATGTGACAAATCGCCCAGACCATCTACCTGACTTAATTTTGTCTGCTGCGTGGTTTCTATGATTTGAACACTGCCGGTTGCACGTTCAATAACAACACCCATATCACCCGTACCACGCAATGAATTACAACCAGCCAAAATGACCAGTAGTACAACAGCATAGAGTGCATTGGAAATCATCTTCATGGTCTGACTCCGGTGTATAAAGTATCGACCAGCCAGAGTATTTCATCCCGGGTCAGGATATCTTTCCACGGTGGCATAGGTGTCCCACTACGACCTTCCATGATAGTAAATTCAATAAACTCACGAGGTTTGTCTTTCAGCACATCAGGTGTCAAAGCAGGCCCCAGGCCTCCTTTTAATGTCATGCCGTGGCAGGAACCGCAATCCTGAAGCAGGAGATTGTGTAATTCGGCGCGACGCTGTTCAGACAGCATCGTTGATGAAGCCTGTGTTGCATAAACAGTGTGAGACAATAACATTAGCCCAGTGCATATCAGAATGCTATTCAACGCCGTTCTATATATCTTTCGCACCCTAACCATAAGAGCTTTGTTCACTATCAGCAAAACCAGGCCGGGTCACATCTTCAGTGACAAACCAGTCCAGTTGATTCGCCAGGCTCACCACCTGCCCTATAACAAAAATCACCGGTGCCTGCAGTTTTTCAGCATGGGCCTCCAGGGCAAGTTTGCCTAGTGTAGTCAGCACGCGTCTCTGTTCATTCTTTGTACCATTTTCAATAGCTGCCGCGGGGGTATTCGCATCAAGGCCTGCTTCAATAAGCTTGCCGGTAATAAAATCGATATTGGCCATGCCCATATAAATCACCAGCGTTGAATCAGGGTCGGCGATAGACTTCCAGTTGAGGTGGAGAGGCTCATCATCATTAAAATGTCCGGTAATAAACTGCACTCTTCGACTCATGCCACGGTGTGTTAAGGGGATGCCGCTGTATGCACTGCAGCCTGATGCGGCAGTAATTCCAGGCACTATCTCAAAAGCAATCTGGTGATTTATTAATGTCAGTGCTTCTTCACCACCACGCCCGAACATGTAGGGGTCACCCCCTTTGAGACGTACGACATGACGACCTGACCTGGCCAGACTGACAATGGTTTCGTTAATTTTTTCCTGCGGGACACAGTGTTTGCCTACTTCCTTACCGACAGAAATACGACT
>JAUVSB010000101.1 GCA_030597275.1 Gammaproteobacteria bacterium | reverse complement strand
TCAATTCCGCTGTTTACAAACGCTTCCAGAAAGAAGGTATTGAGATACCGTATTCCAAGCAGGATGTGTATATTAAGGAGATGCCTGGTTCAGGACTAAGGAATACAGATCCAAGTTCCAAGTTCCAAGATCCAAGTAGTTAGGTTGGTTTTTTTGACTTGGATCTTGTAGCTTGGATCTAATCACTCATTAACAAACCGATACATCTCCACTTTCCAGCTTTCTTCGCTGGCCCTGAGAATCAGGCAGGACGACCCGCCTCGATTGAGACGATGACCTGCGGCTCCAGGATTCAACAGCCAGCGCCCGTCAATCTTTTCATGCTGAACATAATGGCTATGGCCATAGACGACAGCACGTGCTTCCGGGAAGTGTGACAGGATGGCCTCCTGTGGATCCTGGCGACTCCAGTACTGGTGGCCATGAATCACGGCTAGTGAGCCACCTGGCAGTTCTATACGTCGTTCATCAGGTAATTCTTTGAGAGTATATGTGCTCTCCTGCTGCCAGTGCTGGCTGACATCGTTATTGCCTCTTACGGCAACAATCTCACCCGTGACGGGTGTTAGCTGCTCGAGTACTACTCCGCCACAAATGTCGCCAGCGTGGACTATTACATCGCAGGCATTCATACTTTCTAGCACCCCCGGATGAATAGCTCCATGGGTATCTGAAAGGATACCTACAGTTTTAGTTTGAATCTTTTCCTGCTGCTTCATCATTCAATTCTTTCTGCTTTTTAGCCATCCTTTGCTTTCTTTTCTGCATGCGGACATCAGCAGCATCTTCTTTTTGCGCTATTGTATTTTCGCCGAACAACACCTGTTTGAGGAAACGCGTGCTGAATTTCAGCAGTGCTTTCTCATTGCTAAAAATTTTTTCAAATTCGTCTGCCGGCAAATCGAAGACATCCTTAAAGCCGTCTGACTTAATAAATTCGCGAAATCGATCCATGTCGTAGGCGGCCATAAAATAGAGCTGCATACTGCGAGCCGAAGGTGCACCTACTGTTGGCCCACTCGATTTCTTTTTCAGTACCAGTTCCTGAAAGCCAAGGTTCATTTCGTCATATTCTTGCAGACCCTGATCATGACGGTATTCTGCAACCGTCTGTTCCTTGTCTTCAAAATGCCCTTTGCAGTGGTCCTCCTGGACGACAAAGTAGCCAGTCTCCGCTACTCCGGAATCCTTTTTGTGCACGGCCAAATTGCCGAGGGCATAATAACGGCAGGCGGTGGGTCTGTCCACATAAACAGCGCAGCCTTCTGCGGTGAGAAATTCACAGGCCTTCATGTCTTCTTTGGTCTTCAGGTTCAAGCCTGGTAAGCCGTGACCATCAACTTCGTAGAAGTTAGCAAAATTAGCTATAAACTCTGTACTGCTAATACCTAAATTATTTTTCAGGCGCACGACGTCATAGGGTGTCAGTACGATATCAATGTTTTTACAACATTCATTGAAACAGGAAATCCCCGGATGACAGTTAAACTTGAATTTATCATTCTGCCCCAAATAGACAGGTACCATGACACTGTCAGTATTGATGCCCAGGCTTTCAAAATCGTCCGGGCGCATGCTTACTTTTTCATCACTCATGATAAACCACTAAATTTATGTATCTCTTTTCACCGCTCTCTTATTTAAGGGCACCTCTATTAATCCATGAATATTCATCTTGCATCCTAAATTGTCCATCTCTGCGTTAAGAATCTTCGCAATAGCTAGCTATTACGTGCGATCCTTGCCTTGATATGAACAATTTTGAATGGAATCTGATCTATCCAGAATTAATAGAGGTGCCCTTAAATCACCACTTCTACCCTTGCCCCTCCCATCTCCGATCGTGCAATCTTTAATTCGCCCCCATAAGCACTAACGATTTCCCTGACGACAGCCAGACCAATGCCATGCCCGGGAGTCTGTGTGTCACCTCTTACCCCGCGCTGTAGCAGGAGTCCTGCCTGTTCCTCAGGAATGCCCGGCCCATCATCTTCGATGGTAACCCTGTGCATTGTATGTGCACCTGCATCTGATTTAATTCCTGTGACATTTATTGATACTTTTTTGTAGCACCACTTACTGGCATTATCGAGAAGGTTACCAACCACCTCCATTAGATCACCTTCTTCTCCCATAAAAAGTGCCTCTTCCTCAATATCTACGATGTATGAAATAGACTTATCGCGATAAACTTTGCGCAGGGATTCCAGCAAGCGGTTTGTTAGTGGCAGGATAGCAATGCCTTCAGTCAGACTTACGCGGCCTGCTGCCGCAGCCTTTTGCAGTTGATATTCGACGATATTATCCATACGCTCAACTTCGTTTTCTATCAACTGGCGGGTATCAATGGGAGTCTTTTCTGATTCAGACACGCCGCGTAATACAGCAAGAGGTGTTTTCATGCTATGGGCTAGATCAGCCAGGGAATTTCTGTATCGCTGCAGATGGCGACGTTCGTTGCTTAGTAAAAGATTAAGACTGGCTGCGAGACCATTAAGTTCTCTGGGGTAATCCTCAGTCAACTGTTTACGCTCACCTCTTTCTACCTCATGAAGTTCTTCCTCAATTCTTCTCAGGGGACTCAGGCTCCAACGCAGAACTAGCACCTGGACAAACAATAACAGCAGCCCAGCCGCTGCCAGCCAGGTAATCAGGGTATGGCGAAACAGGTCTAGCTGCTGATCGTAGGCCTGGCGATTTTCCAGTACCCTGAAACTGTAGCGGTGCTCTTTTTCATTTTCATCTATCCAGGCAACGCCATAGCTGTAACTGAACCATTCTTCATCATTAACCAATAACGCCTGGAAATGTGACTCATCGACTGGCAGCCCCGTGAAAGACGGCAAGCTAATACCCAGAGATGAACTCGACTGCCAGACAGTCATATTCTCTGCATCAATTATCTGCGCTACCAGTCCTGATTCAGGTAGAGAAAAGCGCGGTTCGGGCAGATCTTTCGTCATCCCCAGACCACCGTCCTGGTTGAGCTCTGCTGCCCCAAGCAAAACATAGAGCTCGCCTTCCAGCTTTGCCTGTTCGGCAGACTCAGCGCTGCTCTGGAATGCCTTATCCAGTGCCACACCTGTCAGCCCAAGGAAGACTGTCAGTATGATTGAGGCAGTAAGAAATTGCCTGTTTTGTAATGAAACACGTTTCATTATTCACGGGAGAGCGTGAAACGATAACCTCTTCCACGTAATGTCTCGATGGGTTTGTATTGATTATTCGGGTCTAACTTTTTGCGTAAGCGGCCGATAAACACTTCAATAACATTACTGTCCAGATCAAAATCCTGATCATAGATATGCTCCGTCAGGACGGTCTTGGAAACCACTTCACCGGCATGCAGAATTAAATACTCGATCACCTTGTATTCATAGGCAGTCAGCTCAAGTTCTTTTCCATCCGCTATTACAGACTGTTTACGCGTATCCAGGGTGACCGGACCGCATCGTATTTCACTGTCACCGCTGCCCACGGAACGGCGGATTAACGCACGTAATCGCGCCTGTAATTCTTCTATATGGAAGGGTTTTGCAAGGTAATCATCACCACCTGCTTCCAGGCCCTCAACTTTTTCTTCCCAGCGCGAGCGCGCCGTCAGTATAAGAATCGGCAGTGCTGAGCCCTGCGAGCGAAGTTGTTGGATAACTTCAATACCAGACAATTTTGGCAAGCCCAGGTCAATAACCGCTGCATCGAATGGATGCTCCATTGCCAGGAAAAGGCCTTCTTCACCATCACTGGCGACATCCACTGCATAACCCTGCTGCTGCAATCTGAGCTGCAACTGTTCGCGCAACAGTTTCTCATCTTCAATGACAAGTATACGCATGACCTGCTACTTCCGTTTCACCTGAACGCGCGTCCCATCAGGACGCATCAGCAACACTCTGACACGCCCTTTCTTCTTTACCTTGAAACGATAGATCTTTCCCTGTTTTGTCTGTTGTATCTCTGCTGAGAGGATCTGCGCGCCACTTTGCTTCTGTATCCGTGATGCCATTTCATCAAGGGTGTAAGACTGCCTGTTATCAGCGACGGCTGGCTGAAAGGAAATCAGCATCAGAATAATAAAAATATTTCTCAACAGTTGCATTGTTACTCCATAGGAAAATCGAGGTATTACGGTTTACGGATTACGTGTTACGTAAAGTCAAAACCGTGAACCGTAAATCTTTTCCTTAGTATTCAGCAGGCGCCACACTAACCTGCACCCGCATTCTCTTACCCGGGTCAGTCTCAGTCCGGGTGTGATATACGCGACCATTATAACGATATTTTACCCGGTAGCCGTCAATCCTTTCTTCATCATGATATTCATCTATAGCTTCGCATTGTGTCACGGTTTTTTGATGGCCATGGCCATGTCCACGCCCCCGGTAGCCATGATTACCATAGCGATGCTGGACATCACGTGCGACAGACCCACCGAGTATACCACCCGCTATAGTGCCTATCGTCTTACCCGTACCGTGGCCAAACTGGTTTCCTATGGCAGCGCCTACCACACCACCAAGAATAATCGGTGTGGCTGACTTATAGTGCTTACCACCATGCCCTCTGCCATAACTTTCCACTGGCACCTGGCGGCATTCACGACGCGGGGTGCTGACACTGACTGTTGTATAGATAGGATCTGCAGAGAGTACCCTGGCCTTGTCATAGTAGGTATCACTGCTTTCATAATTCGCCGCCCTGGCGGGTGAAACAATCACGATGGCTGACAGAATGGCGAGTACTTTAAAGGCTGCGTATTTCATAATCTTTCTCCATTTAATTATTCATTCGATCAGTTTTTCTGACCGTGGAGAAAGAATACGACTTAGGGGCTGAATGGAAGCTGAACAAAAAAACGATTTACGATTTCAAGCTTTTACGTAATACGTAATACGTAAATCCTAATCACCAACTCTTTCCTCCGCCTCTACCACCCAACCGCCACCCATAACCTTGTACATGGTTACCAGGGAAACATAGACATCATTGCGTGACTGGGTTTCGATCAGCTCTACATCGAACAGTCTGCGCTCAGCATCCAGCACTTCGATAAAACTGACCTGGCCTTCATCGTAGTTGAGTCGTGCCAGCCGGGCATAGTCTTTCAGGGCATTTACCTGGCGGCCCAGTGCATCAAGCTCTTCACGTCTTTTCTGTGTTGAGGTCAGAGCATCATCCACTTCACGGAAGGCGTTCTGTACTGTTTGCAGATACCCAATCAGCACCTGTTTCTGTACCGCTTCAGAAGCACGCAGCTGGCCGGATAATTTTCCACCACTAAAGATAGGGCCCACTGCTGCACCGCTTATATTCCACAGATTTGCAGGACTGGTGAACAGATCTGACATGGCAAGGCTGGCATAACCAAACAGACCAGTCAGTGAAATACTGGGGAAATACTGAGCCTTTGCGACACCAATCTGGGCATTAGCAGAGATCAGATTTTGCTCAGACAATCGTAT
>JAUVSB010000015.1 GCA_030597275.1 Gammaproteobacteria bacterium | reverse complement strand
TTGCCAGCAATATCGGCATAGAAGATCACATCATTAAAGACGCTGTTGCAAAATTTAGCGGATTACCTCATCGCATGGAATGGCTGGCTTCAGTAGATGATGTGGACTGGATCAATGATTCAAAAGGAACCAATGTCGGTGCCACTGTTGCTGCCATCAAAGGCCTGGATCGTCCCATCATTCTGATAGCTGGAGGTGTTGCCAAGGGTGCAGATTTCTCTCCCTTGCGTGAGGTGCTTGAGCCGCATGTGAAAACGGTAGTTTTGATAGGCAGGGATGCCGAAAAAATTGCAACAGTTTTGTCAGGCCTGGTTGCTGTCAGTCATGCTGGTGATATGGATGATGCGGTAAAACAAGCCAGAGAACTGGCACAGGCAGGAGATGTTGTCCTGTTGTCACCGGCCTGTGCAAGTTTTGATATGTATAAAAACTTTGAACACAGGGGAGATGAATTTCGTCGCTGTGTAGGAAGGTTGCTCTGATGGCGGCTTCACATGCTGTTAAGGCTTCAATGTTGACAGGGGATGCTGCAGCAAACAGGCAGCAGGCCTTATTGATACCAATCATAGGACTGTTAGGACTGAGTATAGTGATGGTGTTTTCAGCATCCATGAGTGCAAGTAGCATGGAGCAGGGTCCAGCATTATCTGTGTTAAGGCAACAGAGCCTGTTTGTCATGTTGGCGGTAATCATGATGTGGGCCGTATCACGGATTCCACTTAGCCTGGTTGAGAAGGCGGGCCCCCTATTGGTGATTTTGTCCATGCTGGTGCTTACTGCGATCCTGCTGCCGGGTGTTGGAACCGAGGTTTGGGGCAGTGTGCGCTGGATAAAACTGGGGCCTGTAAATATCCAGCCGTCAGAATTTGCCAAGGTCTTTTTGATTATTTATATCGCCGGTTTCCTGACCCGTAAAAAGGAGGAAATGCGTATCTTTAGTCAGGGCATATTGATTGTGGCGATTGTGCTTGCCATGTTCGGCGGGCTGCTGCTGATGGAGCCGGATTTTGGCACGGCGGTGGTCATCGTTGCTACGGTCTTTGGCATGATGTTTCTTGGCGGTATCCGTTACCTGCACTTTTTCATAATACTGGGCATTGCGGTGTTAGGGGGTGTGTTGCTGGTGAGTTTTGCAGCCTACAGGATGCAGCGCATTGTCGGTTTTATGGATCCCTGGTCTGATCCCATGAACAAGGGTTATCAGCTAATCCAGTCATATATTGCATTTGGACGTGGTGGATGGAGTGGCATAGGCTTGGGTGAAAGTATTCAGAAGCTTAATTATCTTCCTGCAGCAAAGACAGATTTTTTGTTTGCAGTCATCGGAGAAGAGCTGGGTTTCATCGGTGTGCTGGTTGTACTTGGCCTGTTTATAGCTCTTATCTGGCATGCCTTTTCATTGTCTCGTCGTGCTGAGTCACTGGGTAATTTGTTTGCCTGCCGCCTGGCACAGGGTATCGGTCTGTTGATTGCTGTTGAGGTGTTGATCAACACCGGTGTAAATATGGGGGTGTTGCCTACTAAAGGCCTGCCATTGCCTTTTATTTCGCAGGGCGGGTCTAGCCTGCTCGCCAGCAGCATGGCGATGGGTCTGTTGCTGGCCGTCGCCCGTGAGACGACGCCGCAGCCAGGGAGAAAGCGATGAGCACGCTTATGATCATGGCAGGTGGGACGGGCGGTCATGTGTATCCTGCACTGGCCGTGGCACATATCCTGCAATCTGATGGCGTAGATATTTTCTGGTTAGGTACACGGGGAGGTATTGAGGCACACGTTGTGCCTGAGAATAAGATTGATGTCGAATGGATTTCAATCAGCGGCATTAAAGGCAGAGGCCTGTTTGCTCTTATGGCGGCACCGTTCAAAATTGTTTATGCCATGGTCCAAACTGCTGTAATTATCTATCGGCGGCGTCCTGAAGCGGCGCTCGGCATGGGCGGTTTTGTATCCGGGCCGGGTGGTCTTACAGCAAGGTTACTGATGGTGCCCTTGTTGATTCATGAATCTAATGCAGTTGCGGGATTAACCAATAAATGGCTGGCAAAAATAGCTAATGAAGTAATGGTTGGTTTTCCTGATGTGTTGAGAAATAGTCGCCACTATCATTATGTAGGTAATCCTGTTCGTCAGAGCATCGCCGCATTGCCAGCTCCTGAGCAACGTTTGCAAGACCGCACAGGCAAGCTGAACCTGCTTATTGTAGGTGGCAGCCTGGGAGCACAGGCGCTGAATGAAACGGTGCCTGCAGCGCTGACAAAAATGGATTTGGCTATTCGTCCAGTGGTCCGCCACCAGGCAGGCCGGGGTAAGCTGGAAGCTACAGCTGAGATCTATCAAGCGCTTGGTGTCGAAGCAAGCTGCAGTGAGTTTATTGAAGATATGGCGGAAGCCTACGAGTGGGCTGATCTGGTCATTTGCCGTGCCGGTGCGATGACTGTTGCAGAAGTAGCGGCCGCCGGCGTAGCGGCGATATTTGTTCCTTACCCCTATGCTATTTATGATCACCAGACCCTGAATGCACGTTTTCTTTCAGATAAAAAGGCCGCAATCATTATTCCGCAGGACAGGTTTTCGGATGAGAGCCTTTCCTCGGTACTTGTAGAGCTAGCCAATGATCGCCCCTGCCTGATGGGATTGTCTCGTCGAGCACGAAAGAATGCGAAAACAGATGCCGCACGTCACGTGGCAGATATCTGTAACGAGGTGATGCATGCGTGAGCACGTCAGACATATTCACTTCGTAGGCATCGGCGGAGCGGGCATGAGCGGTATCGCGCAGGTACTGATAAACCAGGGTTATCAGGTGTCAGGGTCTGATTTGGCCTCATCAGCAGTCACTGAGCAACTGGCTGAACAAGGGGCAAAAATTTTCTTTACTCATGATGCGGAAAATATTCACGGCGCAGATGTCGTGGTGATTTCAACGGCTGTCAGTGATGAGAACCCTGAAGTGCTTCTTGCCCGTGAAAATAAGGTACCGGTTATTCCCCGTGCAGAAATGTTGGGCGAGCTGATGCGCTTTTCCAAGGGCATTGCCGTTGCCGGTACACATGGCAAGACCACAACAACATCACTGGTCGCCAGTGTTATGGCCAGTGGTGATATGGATCCGACCTTTATCATAGGCGGGCGTTTGTTAAGCGCCGATGCCAACGCACGGTTAGGCCAGGGTGAATACCTGGTTGCCGAGGCTGATGAAAGTGATGCCTCCTTCCTGCATTTACAGCCGCTGATTGCAGTCGTTACAAACATTGATGCCGATCACCTGGAAACCTATCACGGAGATTTCTCCGTATTAAAAGAGACCTTCATCCAGTTTCTGCACAATATACCTTTTTATGGACTGGCGATATTGTGTATTGATGACCCGGTGGTGCGCGAGATTTTGCCCTCCATCTCCCGGCCTGTAGTGACCTATGGTTTCAGTGATGATGCTGATATTCAGGCATCCGGTTTCGTGCAAAAGGGTGTTCGTTCTGTGTTTACTGTCCGGCAGAAGTCCACTGGAAATGAGGTGGAAATTACGCTGAATATGCCCGGGAGGCACAATGTACTTAATGCACTGGCAGCTATTTCTATCGCCTGGAATTTGGCTATCAGCAATCAGGATATTGTTGCCGGACTGAATGATTTTCAGGGTATAGGTCGTCGTTTTCAGGTCAATGATGGTTTACCGTATAAAGGTGGTGAAATAACGCTGGTTGATGACTATGCCCACCATCCCCGTGAGCTGCAGGCAGCATTGTCAGCCGTCGATGCAGCATGGCCGGATCGTCGCAAGCTGGTCGTATTTCAGCCACATCGCTATAGCCGTACGCGTGACCTGCTGGAAGACTTTGGCCAGGTTCTCAGCTCTCTTGATAACCTGCTGGTGATGGAAGTATATGCAGCAGGTGAGGCTCCTGACAGCAGTGCGGATGGCAGAGCCCTGTGCCGGGCTGTGCGCGCCCGTGGTAGTGCGATACCCATCTTTGTTGAAGACAGTGAACAGTTATTTGAAGTACTCGGCAATACATTACAGGCCGGTGATGTACTGGTCACTCTTGGTGCTGGTGACATTGGAAGGATAGCCCAGCAATTACCCGATTTCATTCGTTCCCAGGCAGGTCTGGCATGATGATGACTGATAATAAGCATGGCTGGAACGGGGTTTTGCTAACAGATGAGCCAATGTCGAGGCATACATCATGGCGTGTTGGCGGTGCGGCAGATTATTTTTATCAACCGCTAGATATTGATGACCTGGCGATATTCTTACGCGAATCAGATCCCTCACTGCCACTTACCTGGCTGGGTCTTGGAAGTAACCTGCTGGTGCGTGATGGCGGCATTCGCGGGATAGTCATTCATATCCTGAGCGGCATGAAGAATATTTCACTGCTGGAAGAAACGCTGGTTCGCGTAGAAGTGGGTGTTCCCTCTGCCAGGGTGGCGCGTTTTTGCGCTAACAGCAATCTTTCCGGTGCTGAATTTCTCGCTGGCATACCGGGTCTGTTTGGTGGTGCACTAACGATGAATGCCGGTGCCTTTGGTGATGAGACGTGGCAGATTGTGGATTCAGTCGAAATGATGGATCGACATGGAAAACGAATTCAGCGATCGGTTGATGACTTTTCAGTGGACTATCGATCGGTTCATGGGCCAAAGAATGAATGGTTTGTTTCTGCGAATATTAGACTGAAACCGGGGCGCAGCACAGAATCGAAAAGCCGCGTTCGCGATCTGCTGGAAAAAAGAAACGAGTCGCAGCCTGTAGGTACCGCCAATGCGGGTTCGGTATTCAAAAATCCTCCTGGTGATTTTGCGGCCAGGCTTATTGATTCCTGTGGCCTGAAAGGATCACGAAAAGGTAGTGCCGTGGTCTCCGGAAAACATGCCAATTTTATAATTAACACCGGTGGCTGCAGTGCCGCAGATATAGAAAGTCTCATTCAGCATGTGCAAAAGACGGTAGCAGATAAGACCGGTGTCGAGCTGCAGACGGAAGTCCATATTATCGGGGAGGCTGTCAATGACTGAGCAAGCCCTGACTGCTCGCTTTGGCAAGGTAGCCGTTCTTATGGGAGGCCCTTCAGCTGAAAGGGAAATTTCCCTTTTGTCCGGCAATGCTGTTCTCAAGGCATTGGTAGAAATGGGCGTTGATGCGTATGGCTTTGATGTTAATGATGCATCGGTGCTGGGTGAATTGCAGAAGCAAGGAATAAACCGTGTATTTATTGCCCTGCACGGCCGTTGGGGAGAGGACGGTGTAATGCAGGGGGCTCTTGAAGTTCTTGGTCTTCCCTACACTGGAAGCGGTGTACTCGGCTCCGCTATTGCCATGGAAAAAGGCCGTTGTAAGTTAATGTGGATGGGGGCAGGTTTACCGACACCTGCATTCCAGTTTCTTCATGAGAAAAAGGACCTGGACCTGGCTGAGGCCAATATTGGCTTTCCGATGGCTGTAAAGCCATCTCGTGAAGGTTCAAGTCTGGGTGTCGGTAAAGCAAATAACCACGATGAACTTGTTCAGTTCTGGCATAAGGCCAGGCAGCTTGATGACATTGTACTGGCAGAAAAATGGATTACTGGAACTGAACTCACAGTCGCTATTCTCGATGGCAGGGCATTGCCAGTAATAAAGCTTGAAGCAGAAGGCGAGTTCTATGATTTTGATGCCAAATATGTCAGTGATGAAACTGCCTATATCTGTCCATGTGGCTTAGCCAGTGAACTCGAGATTGAGGTGCAGGAACTGGCAGTCAGGGCTTTTGAACTGGCCTCATGTAGTGGCTGGGGAAGAGTGGATATTTTACTGGATAAAGATCAGCGTCCTTACCTGCTGGAAGTGAACACCGTACCCGGTATGACTTCCCATTCACTGGTGCCCATGGCAGCAAAAGAATCAGGGCTCGATTTCAATCAACTGGTGTTACGAATCCTGGAGACGGCCGATGTCTGATCCTGTAAAGAGCATGGGCAATAAACAATCTGGAAGCCTGCTCAGCAGTCTATCGCTACTCATCGTATTTGCAGGGATCATCCTGTTGTTTGCTGATTATGTCTTGCAGCCAGATCGTTTCCCTGTCTGTCGAATAAGTTTTATCGGTGAATTCAGGCATGTAGAAAAATCAGCCTTACAGGAAAGCGTATCACCTTATATAGGAAATAATTTCTTTGCTATAGATCTACAGGGGCTTGAAAGCACTTTGCGTGACATAGACTGGGTATCAGATATCTCTATTAGTCGTCGTTGGCCAGACACACTTCAGGTAAGTATTAAAGAGGAACGCCTTATTGCTTCATGGAACAAAACCTCCTGGGTGACCAGTGATGCAGCAATAGTGGAAATACCGAATTTAAAAATGAGAGAGCTGCCACGCTGGTTTGGTCCTCAGGGGACACAGGTTCTTGTACAGCTCAGGTACCACCAGTTTTCTAATTTGCTGGCAGATGTCGATATGAAGCTTCAGCAGCTGACATATTCCCAGCGAGGTGCATGGCAGCTTATTGCAGTAAATGATGAAAGAAAAGAGCAGGTAAATATTCGTCTGGGTCGGCGTGACATGGAAGATAGACTATTTCGTTTTGCCCGTGCCTATGGTCAGACACTGGTGAAACTTGAGCAGCGCCTTGTTTCTGTTGACCTGCGTTACCCCAATGGTTTTGCAGTGAAATGGGACAGTATTGAAGAAGGGGGGCCGGTCAGTACCGGATGAATTAACAAATGGTAAGAATCCAATGGAAATAGTTAGATGGTAAAGAAGAATGAAAGTAATCTGATAGTCGGCCTGGATATTGGAACATCCAAAGTCCTTGCAATTGTCGGCGAGGTCTCCGTTGATGGTGAGGTGGAAATTATTGGTGTCGGTCATCACCCTTCGCGTGGGATGAAGCGGGGTGTTGTTGCCAATATAGAGTCGACCGTGCAGTCTATTCAGCGTGCAGTAGAAGAAGCGGAATTGATGGCTGGTTGCCAGATTTATTCTGTTTATGCCGGGATCGCAGGTGCACATATCAATAGTTTCAATTCTCAGGGTGTCGTCGCAGTCCGAGATAAGGAAATCGGCCAGGGTGATGTCGATCGTGTCATCGAAGCGGCGCGTGCGATGGCAATACCTGCAGATCAGAAAATACTGCATATCCTGCCACAGGAGTTCATTATTGATTCCCTGGATGGCATTAAAGAGCCAGTCGGAATGTGTGGTGTCCGCCTTGAGGCCAAGGTACATATTATTACTGGAGCAGTGAGTGCAGCACAAAATATCATCAAGTGTATCCAGCGCTGCGGTCTTGAAGTTGACGATATTATTCTTGAGCAACTGGCATCAAGTGATGCGGTGCTGGAAGAGGATGAGAAAGACCTTGGTGTCTGCCTGGTTGATATTGGCGGCGGTACAACCGATATCGCGGTATTCACTGAAGGTTCTATACGCCATACGTCGGTGATCCCCATTGCCGGTGACCAGATAACAAATGATATTGCTGTTGCCCTGCGCACACCGACGAATTCTGCTGAAGAGATCAAGAAAAAGTACGGCTGTGCACTTACTCAGTTAACTGACCCTGCTGATGTTTTTGAAACATCCAGTGTAGGAGGGCGGCCGCCCAGACGTGTTGCCAGACAGACACTGGCAGAGGTGATTGAGCCACGAGTAGAGGAAATGTACGGGCTGGTTCTGGCTGAATTACGCCGCAGCGGTTTTGAAGATCTTATCGGCTCAGGCATTGTCCTGACCGGTGGTTCATCAAAACTGCAGGGTATGGTTGAACTGGCTGAAGAAGTATTTCATCAGCCTGTTCGTTTAGGTTTACCACGTTATACAGGGGGGCTCAAAGAAGTGATATGCAATCCAATTTATTCAACCGGAATTGGGCTCATCCATTTCGGTAACCGTAGACGCAATGATCCTATTTCTTCCGAGAAGATGAAGCCAGGTTTGAATTCGGTCATGCAAAAGATGAAAAGCTGGTTCAAGGGAAGTTTTTAATACGATTAACAGATAGTGACAAATGCACCGTAGAAAAGGAGATATAAAAATGTTTCAATTAATGGATACAACTAATCAACAGGCTGTGATCAAGGTGATCGGTGTCGGTGGAGGTGGAGGTAATGCAGTTGATTTTATGATGCGTACCAAAATCGATGGTGTCGATTTTATCAAAGCTAATACCGATGCACAGGCATTAAATTCCAGTAACGCGCATTCCGTGATACAGATTGGCGCAGAACTGACCAAGGGCCTGGGAGCAGGAGCTGATCCACAGATAGGAAAGCAGGCAGCGCTTGAAGACAAGGATCGCATTGAAGAAGTCCTGGAAGGCGCTGATATGGTGTTCATTACCGCCGGCATGGGTGGTGGCACCGGTACTGGCGCCGCCCCGGTGATCGCCCAGCAGGCCAAAGAGATGGGTATTTTAACGGTAGCTGTGGTTTCCCGTCCTTTCCGTTTCGAAGGCAACCGGCGCATGAAAATTGCTGACGAAGGTATTGCTGAGCTATCAGAATATGTCGATTCTCTGATTACGATATCAAACGAAAAGTTGCTTGATGTTGAAGACTCACCAATAACAGATGCCTTCGCAATGGCTAATGAAGTATTGCAGGGTGCAGTGCAGGGTATTGCTGAATTGATCACACGCCAGGGCCTCATCAATGTTGATTTCGCTGATGTCACTACAGTGATGCAGGAAATGGGTAAAGCGATGATGGGATCAAGTTCAGCCATTGGCGACAATCGGGCTGCCGAAGCTGTCAGCGGTGCGTTATTTAGCCCTTTTCTGGAAGGCTTCGACATCTCCGGCGCGCGTGGCATGCTGGTTAATATCACCGCAAATTCAACCATTACTATGAGAGAGTTCGCAGAAGTGGGCGATGCAATATCTGAATATACCCATGAAGATGCCATTATCGTTATCGGTGCGGTAATTGACGAAGATATGGGAGATGAGCTGAGGGTGACTGTGGTGGCGACGGGTCTCGATGATGCCTCAGTTGCAGAACAAAAACCTGCCCTGATACGCGGAGGGCATCGCCAGGCAGCAGATGATGCTGCAGCCAAAAGTAGCTATAGCGATCTGGATGAGCCGACTATACTGCGCATAAATAAGGAGCGAAAAGTGGGCGAACAGTTTGTCCCTGGAGAGGAAACCGGCTCTGAATATCTGGACATCCCTGCATTTCTAAGAAGACAGGCAGACTGAAGACAGGAGAGGTTTAAGCATAATGTTTTTAGCGACTAATGGTAACTATGTATGTAAAACTGGAGTACACAATTCCCTTGATTTCGTGTAGCATTGCAAACTTTATGGGCAAATTATAGAGGCTGCGCAGATTCGGGGCTGTTTTTTGACGAATACAGCTAAAATGGGACAAAAGAGATGATTAAACAACGCACTCTAAAAAATGTGATACGCGCCACTGGTGTTGGTCTTCACACCGGAGAAAAAGTCTATCTGACTCTCCGCCCTGCGCCTGTCGATACGGGCATCGTATTTCGACGCATTGACCTTGATGTACCTGTTGAAGTGCCCGCTGTTGCAGATAATGTGGGTGATACCCGATTATCCACCTCGCTGGAGAAAGATGGTGTCAAGATATCAACTGTTGAGCACCTGATGTCAGCCTTTGCAGGTCTTGGAATTGATAATGCCTATGTCGATCTGACAGCGCCGGAAGTCCCTATCATGGATGGTAGTGCCGGGCCATTTGTCTTCCTGCTGCAATCTGCAGGTATACAGGAACAGTCCAGTCAAAAGAAATATATCAGAATCAAGAAGAAACTCAGGTTGGAAGACGGTGATAAATGGGCCCAGTTCCAGCCATTAGATGGTTTCAAAGTCTCATTTACTATAGATTTTGATCACCCTGTAATAAAGAATGCCGTACAGGTGGCTACTGTGGATTTTTCCACGACTTCGTTTGTTAAAGAAATCAGCAGGGCGAGAACCTTTGGTTTTATGCACGATCTTGAGGCCTTGAGAAACGCCGGGCTGGCTCGTGGTGGCAGTCTTGATAATGCGATTGTAATGGATAATTACCACATCTTGAATGAAGATGGATTGCGTTACGAAGACGAATTCGTCAAACATAAGGTGCTGGATGCGATTGGTGATCTATACCTTCTTGGCCATCCACTTATTGGTGAGTTCAGCGCTCATAAATCCGGACATGAATTGAACAACAGGTTGTTGCGTAAGCTGATTGACGATGAAAGTGCATACGAGGTGGTATCTTTTGATGACCCCAAAGAAGCTCCGATACCTTTCTCCGGTACAGTACCTGTCACGCAATAGCCGGTAGTAGATTTAGTCTATACAGTTTCAGGATTCTGAAGCAGTTTTTGCCAGGCGCTCTAGCGAGAGTCTGAGTTCAGGATCCGACAGATGCGCAGCAGATTCGAGAAGAAGTTCTTTATTGCTGCTGGAAAGTTTTCGGTGATGATGGTTAGCCCCCTTTTGGCTGATAGCTATTTGGCGTGGTGAGACCTCCAGTTTTATTCTTCCGAGGCTAGAGAATTCTGGACTATGGCGTAGATGCCGTATTAGAGATTTTTGTTGCTGTCGAACACGACTCAACCAGATAGATGATTCAACCTGCAGGGTTAAGCAGTTATCATGGTAGGTTACAGGGTGACAGGTTTGTTGCAAAGCAGTGGGGGCAGTACGTTGCCACACGCTGACTAGCCAGTCATTGGCGCTGTGTCGTTTAAGGCCGCTCTGTGAGAGATAAGATGAAATATGTTTCATCTTGATGTTATAACTATATTTTTTGTAAAAGTGAAATGTTATTAGACTAAAAGACTAAACCATGAGTACCTGGAATCTATAACCAAAGCCATGCAAATTATCATTATTCCTAAAAGTTCTGGACGAGTTTGTCGTTCATGTCTGTCATCCCGCACGACCTGGATGCTTGGTGTATTCCTGTTCCTGATTTTGCCTGTTGCTACCGGGGGTATGGTCTGGTATGTGGCAGATCATCTGTCAGCATCTGGAACAAATCAATCTGCCGAAGAAAAAATTACTGAGCAAAAACAACGCCTTGCCGAACTGGAAAAGAATATTATTGATATTCGGCAGCAGTCCGAAGCCAGTCTTGATGCCTTAAGCCTTCAACTAGGCCGTATGCAGGCAGAATCTATGCGCAGTAATGCACTTGGGCAAAGACTCGCTGAGATGGCAGGGCTGGACAAAAATGAGTTCGATTATAATGAAGACCCTGCTGTGGGTGGTCCGCATACTGATCTTAGTGCTAAACACCAGAATTTAACAGATTTACAACTTGCGATTGATCGGGTTTCCGGAGATCTATCGCAAGAACGCATGGAATTGGGGCTGTTAGAAAATATCATGCTGGATAAGGACCTGAAGCAGTCTCTGGATCCTAAAGGCTGGCCGGTGAAAAGAGGTTATATCTCGTCCTCATACGGGTATCGCAGCGACCCTTTTACCGGGAAAAAAGTATTTCACAAAGGGGTAGACATCCCCTCAGCCATGGGTTCTCCCATTCATGCCCTGGCGGCAGGGGTTGTAACCTTCTCTGGAGACAAAAATGGTTTTGGCAATATGGTTGAAATCGACCACGGTAATGGATATTCCACAAGATATGCCCATATCTCCAAATTGGTCGTAGCAACAGGCGATCGTATTGATCAGGACCAGGTGATTGCTGAAATTGGTTCTACAGGACGATCAACTGGCCCCCATCTTCATCTTGAAATGTTCAAAGATGGACGCAGATTTAATCCTCGCAAGCGACTGTATTCTGCCCGCAAAGCAAAAGAAAACTGATAGATCCAGTTTGCCTGAAGGTATTTCAGGAGCATCACCCAGCTAGAGTACAGCAGAAATTAATTACTAACGATCAATATAGTCAATATCAGATAAGCCCTGGACCTGTTGTCTAACACGGTTTTAAAATTGTATTGATCATTCAATTAGGAAGTAACCTTGTTTAAAAAGATTTTTGGTAGTCGAAATCAGAGACTGATTAAGAAGCTCAACAAGTCTATCGAGCAGATCAACGCACTTGAATCAGCAGTCGAATCACTTGATGATGCGGCCCTCCTGGCCAGGACCGACGAATTCCGTAAACGTTTTAAGGATGGTGAGTCACTTGATGCACTGTTGCCTGAGGCCTTTGCAACGGTAAGAGAAGCCGCCCGTCGTTCGTTGGGCATGCGACATTTCGATACGCAATTAGTGGGTGGCATGGTGCTGCATCAGGGAAAGATTGCTGAAATGCGTACAGGTGAGGGTAAAACTCTGGTAGCAACACTAGCGGCTTACCTCAATGCGATTCCTGGAGATGGAGTGCATGTCATTACGGTCAACGACTACCTGGCCAGACGTGATGCTGACTGGATGGGTAAGGTATATCGTTTCCTCGGTCTGACTGTTGGTGTTATTTATTCTGGTCAGCCACCTGAAGAGAAAAAAGCCGCTTATGCCTGTGATGTTGTTTACGGCACCAATAATGAATACGGTTTTGATTATCTACGCGATAATATGGCCTTCCAGTCTGATGAGCGAATGCAGGGTAAGCTGTCGTTTGCCATTGTCGACGAAGTAGACTCCATCCTGATTGATGAAGCGCGTACCCCCCTGATTATTTCAGGCCCGGCTGAAGGCAGCAGTGATCTCTATCTTAGTATCAATAAGATCATTCCTTCCCTGGACGAGCAGGTAGATGAAGAGGGCCCGGGAGACTACTCAGTCGATGAGAAAGCCAAACAGGCATTTTTGACCGAAGCCGGACATGAAAAAGCCGAAAAACTGCTAGAAGAAACAGGCTTGTTGCCGCAGGGCAGCAGTCTTTATGACGTCAGCAACATCAGCCTGCTGCATCACCTGAATGCGGCATTACGGGCACATAAACTCTTCAAGAACGATGTCGATTACATCGTCAGTAATAATGAAGTTGTCATCATCGATGAGTTTACCGGCCGTATGATGCAGGGACGACGTTGGTCGGATGGTCTTCACCAGGCAGTGGAAGCAAAGGAAGGTGTCAAGATTCAGGAAGAAAACCAGACGCTGGCGTCTATCACATTTCAGAACCTCTTCAGATTATATGACAAACTATCTGGTATGACGGGTACTGCAGATACTGAAGCCTTTGAATTTCAACAGATTTATGGACTGGAAGTGGTCGTCATACCGACCAATATGCCGGCAAACAGAGATGATTTTGGCGACCAGATTTTTCGTACAGTAGAAGAGAAATACCAGGCTATTGTCGACGATGTTCAGGATTGTAAAAAACTATCTCAGCCGGTGTTAGTTGGTACAGCTTCCATAGATTCATCGGAATTGATCTCGAATGCGCTGAAGAAGGCAAGCATAAAACATGAAGTACTGAATGCCAAACAACACGAACGCGAAGCGCATATTATCGCCCAGGCAGGCGCTCCGGGTTCTATTACCATTGCCACCAATATGGCAGGTCGCGGAACCGATATTGTTCTAGGCGGCAATCTGGATATGGAACTGTCCAGGAATGAAGATGAAACTCGAACTGCTGCCATTAAAGAAGAATGGCAAAAACGCCATGATGCTGTTATCCAGTCTGGTGGCCTGCATGTAGTCGGTACAGAACGCCACGAATCACGAAGAATTGATAATCAGCTACGCGGTCGCTCAGGTCGTCAGGGTGATCCCGGTTCAACTCGCTTTTATCTCTCTCTTCAAGACACGCTGATGCGAATTTTTGCATCAGAAAAGGTCTCAGGCATCATGCAGAAACTGGGTATGGAAGAAGGTGAGGCTATTGAACATCCATGGGTGTCAAAGGCCATTGAAAATGCACAGCGAAAGGTGGAAGGACGGAATTTCGACATACGCAAACAGCTGCTTGAATATGATGACGTAGCCAACGAGCAGCGCAAGGTCATCTATCAACAGCGCAATGATTTAATGAACACTGATGATGTTTCAGAAAATATTGCCAAGATCCGTCAGGATG
>JAUVSB010000117.1 GCA_030597275.1 Gammaproteobacteria bacterium | reverse complement strand
CCTTGCATAACCTTCCAAAGGTAGCGGCAGGTTAAAGATTTAAATTAAGTGTCAAGTTTCAAGTGTAAAGTTTCAAGATGAAAGCCCGAAAGCTAGAATTTCTTGAAACTTGAAACTTCTTAATTAATCCCTAGCAACTCAACCTCAAACACCAGGGTCGCATTGGGTGGTATAACACCGCCTGCACCTTGAGCCCCATAGCCGAGATTGGCCGGGATGGTCAGTTTGCGTGTGCCGCCGATTTTCATGCCGGCGACGCCTTCATCCCAGCCGCGTATTACATTGCCGGCACCTAGTTTGAATTTAAATGGGTCGTTGCGGTCCTTGCTGGAGTCAAATTTGTTCCCGTCTGTTAACCAGCCAGTATAATGGACGGTGACCATTTGTCCTGCTGTGGCAATATCGCCATCACCTTCAGTGATGTCGTCATATTTCAGGCCGGAGTCGGTTATTTTTTCTGACATGTGCTGTTTACCTTTTTGTTAGAAATAAAAAATGGGAGAATACCATATCCCGAATTAAGACTGTTAAGATCGCCTGAGATCGTACAATCTGTTTCTTAATCACCAATCTTTTATTTAATATAATAGTGTTATCCAAACTCAATCCACAACAGCGTGAGGCCGTACGTCATGTCTCCAGCCCTTTGCTGGTGCTGGCAGGTGCGGGCAGTGGCAAGACCGGTGTCATTACCAATAAGATCGCCTGGCTAATTCGCGAACGGGGCATGCAGCCACGTAAAATTACTGCTGTCACCTTTACCAATAAAGCGGCAAGAGAAATGCGCTCACGTGTTAAGGGCCTACTCTCCGGCGTCAGTTCTCGCGGTCTGACCATTTCAACTTTTCACACCCTGGGTCTGAATATCCTGCGTAAAGAATATGCCGCACTGGATTATAAGGCCGGTTTTTCTATCATTGATCAAAGTGATGCACTGGTCATACTTCGAGAGTTGATGCGCTCTGAAATGACATCAGATAACAAGTTTCCTGAGCATGTACTGGGCAGGATATCGAACTGGAAAAATGCCTTTTTATTGCCAGATCCAATTACAGCTGTTATGGCCGAAGGTGATCCTGTTAGCCAGGCAGCCGCCCGTATATACCCTGCTTATGAGCGACAATTACATGCCTGTAATGCCCTGGATCTTGATGACCTGATCAGTAAACCCGGTGTGATGATGAAAAATAACCCGGAGATACTGGATCGCTGGCGCCAGCAGATAAACTATTTGCTGGTTGACGAATATCAGGATACCAATACCGCGCAGTATGAACTGGTGAAAATGCTGGTGGGTGCACGAGGCAATCTGACGGTTGTTGGCGATGATGATCAATCTATCTATGCATGGCGAGGTGCTGAGGCTGAAAATCTTTCCCAGTTGTCAGAGGACTTTCATGATCTGAATGTGATCAAGCTGGAACAGAACTACCGTTCAATGGGGCGCATATTGAAAGCAGCCAACCAGGTCATCGACAACAACCCGCATACCTTTAAAAAAGCACTATGGAGTGAGCTGGGTTATGGTGACCCGATTCAGATACTGGAAGCAAAAAATGAGCAGCATGAAGCCGAGAAAGTAGTGGCTTCGATAATGCAGCACCGTTTTCAGAAAGGTCTGAGCTATGATAACTATGCCATCCTTTATCGTGGCAACCACCAGGCAAGGGTGTTTGAGAAAATTCTGCGCGAACAGCGTATCCCCTATTTTATTAGCGGCGGCCTGTCTTTTTTCGATCGCACTGAAGTCAAAGATGTGATGGCCTATTTGAGACTTGTCGCAAACCACGATGACGATAGCGCTTTTCTGAGGATAGTGAATACCCCGCGCCGAGGCATCGGACCGGGGACACTGGAAAAGCTGGGAAAGTACGCAACTGAGAAAGGTATCAGCATGTTTGCGGCTACATCACACCTGGCGCTGGACAGCCGGATTGCCGGGGCACAGCTTGCATCATTGAGACAATTTTGCCACTGGATAGTGTCGACAGCGGATGACATCACTTCTACAGATATGAAGTTGGCTATCCAGCAGCTGCTGGATCAGGTTTCCTACCCTGACTGGGTACGCAGTAATGCAGAAGATGAAGCGCAGGCTGAGCGGCGCCTGAAGAACATCAAAGAATTGCTCGACTGGCTGACGGTAGATGACGATGAAGAAGAGGAGAAGACCCTTTCTGACTGTGTTGCCAGGCTGGTGCTTCGAGGCATACTTGATCGCAATAACGATGAACAGGATGGTGACGAGGTCTCATTGATGACTATCCATGCAGCAAAGGGACTTGAGTTTCCTCATGTCTACGTCGTTGGCATGGAAGAGGGGCTGCTGCCACATCGAAGCAGTATTGATGAAGATAATATCGAGGAAGAACGCCGCTTGTTCTATGTCGCCATTACACGCGCCCAGTATGGATTAACACTGAGTCTTGCCCGGGTGCGGCAACGCTATGGTGAAACCCTCGACTGTGACCCCAGTCGTTTTCTCGAGGAATTGCCCGTCGACGATCTCGACTGGCAGGCGCTGGGGAGAAAAATTAGCACGGAGGAGAAGATGTCACAGGGTAATGCTGCGCTGGATCAGATTCGGGCGATACTGGGGTAGTTTTACTCCTTTACTTCACTAATAGCCTGAGGAGGTCTGGCTATTGTCGTAGCGGTAACAGAATATTCTCTGCCGTCTCTTTTAACTAGCAGAGTCACTTTTTCACCTGGCTGCTTGCCGGTAATCACGGCCAGTGCATCATGGCCATTCTTGAGCTTGTTGCCATCAATTCCAGTGATGAGATCACCTGGTTCCAGTCCTGCTTTATGGGCCGGGCTATTGCGGACTATGGCAGTAATAATAAGCCCATCATGCGAATCTAACTGTAAAGATTCTGCAAGTTTCGGGGTTAATGCATGTCCCTCGAAACCTATCCATCCACGAACCGCATGGCCGTGTTTGATCAGTTGCTCCATGATATTTTTGGCCATCTTGCTGGGTATGGCAAAACCAACCCCCTGCGAGCCGCCGCTGTGTGAGAAAATGGCCGTGTTGATGCCTATCAGTCTGCCGTAAGCGTCGACCAGGGCACCACCGGAGTTGCCGGGGTTGATAGCTGCATCTGTCTGGATGAAGTTTTCGAAGGTATTGATGCCAAGTTGAGTTCGTCCTGTGGCACTGACGATACCCATGGTAACTGTTTGCCCGACACCAAAAGGGTTGCCAATGGCTAGCACGACATCACCGATTTCCAGTCGTTCAGAATCACCGATAGTAATCACAGGGAGCTGATCGAGATCGATCTTTAGCAGGGCAATATCTGTTTCAGGATCTGTGCCTATCACTTTTGCCAAACTGCTTCGGCCATCTTTAAGTGAAACCTGGATGGCATCTGCGCCCTGTATGACATGGTTATTTGTCAGCACATAACCATCCGCATTGATGATGACACCCGAACCCAGGCTGTTTTCAACACGTTTACGTCCGGCAGAGCCGCCAACCAGTTCATTGCCAAACATTTGTTTGAATAGCGGATCACTGAAAAAAGGATGATTTCGTACAGTCACTACTTTTTCAGTGTTGATGTTTACTACTGCAGGAGAGGCTGCTTTGACGGCTGAAGAGTAAGAAACGGGTCCGCCCAATGTGGGTGCTCTTAAATCTGGTGCTTTTTGTGATAATTCAGCACCTTGTTCATTTGCCGATCCTGAACCAAAGTCAGTGACTAAATAAATGAAAAGAATAGTCACAAAAAGGCCTGTTACGATCGCTTTTAAATATGCTTGAATTGGCAATACTGTAGTTATTTGACCAGTAAAAAGTATCTATATTTAGGGATCAGGTCAAGGAATGCGACCTTTAATAAAACCATAATTGCCCAGTCAACATTAAGGTAGGCCTCTTGTTAAACGAGGATCCTGTGATAGAATATCAGCGCATACTAATATGTGTATAACAATTTTTACTCACAAAGTGAATGCGGTTTTTGATATACTCCGCGAGCTTTGTAAGTTTGGTGACTGGAAACTCTGGCCGTGTAGGTCATTTTTTATGCCACTATGTTGATGAAAAGATTCAGCTATATCCAGTTTGTCCTGCCCAGCAGGCTCGATTTGAGGTAAATTTCATGAGTGAACAGAACGTAGATAAAGGCAGGCGACGCGTGTTGACCCTGGCCACATCAGCCGTAGCTGCTGTTGGAGCCGGATTCGCGGTGACGCCATTTATCCTGAGTATGACGCCGAGTGCCAGAGCTAAAGCGGCCGGTGCCCCGGTAGAGGTTGATTTTAGCAAGCTGGATGAAGGCGTGTTATTGACCGTTGAGTGGCAGGGCAAGCCTGTCTGGATAGTTAAACGCTCCAATGCCATGATGGAAAAGCTCGGCACATTAACGGATTTACTGGCTGACCCGGATTCTGATGTCATTGCACAGCAACCCGCTTATGCAAAGAATACATCCCGTGCCCAGGAAAAGCACCCAAACATATCTGTCATGGTTGGTCTTTGTACCCATCTCGGATGTGTTCCACTTGAAAAATTTGCTATCGGTCCTGCCTCGGATATGGGTGATGACTGGTCGG
>JAUVSB010000130.1 GCA_030597275.1 Gammaproteobacteria bacterium | reverse complement strand
TGTCGAGGAAATAACGATCATGGGTTACTGCGACGACAGTGCCGGGGAATTCGGCAAGGAAGCGTTCCAGCCAGGCAACAGATTCCGCATCAAGATGGTTGGTCGGTTCATCCAGCAATAACATATCCGGTGCGGATAATAATAATTGACAGAGCGCGACTCGGCGACGTTCACCACCTGATAATTTACTGACATCGGCATCCCATGGCGATAAGCGCAATGCATCGGCAGCAATTTCCAGTTTCCGGTCGAGTTCCCATGCTCCGGCTGTTTCAATAGCCACTTGCAGCTTGCCCTGTTCTTCCAGCAAGGCATTCATTTCATCATCTTCCATTGGTTCAGCAAAACGCGCACAGACTTCATTATAACGGTCAAGCAATGCCTTGGTTTCAGCTACACCCTGTTCGACATTACCCCGTACATCAAGCGTTTCATCTAACTGTGGTTCCTGTGACAGGAATCCAATATTGATGCCAGGCTGTGGGCGTGCTTCTCCCTCGATTTCGGTATCAATGCCTGCCATAATCTTTAATAGTGTTGATTTGCCTGAACCATTGAGCCCAAGTACACCGATCTTTGCACCGGGAAAAAATGATAAAGAAATATCTTCAAGAATTTTTCGGCCGGGAGGCACGATCTTGCTGACCCGGTTCATTGTGTAGATGTATTGCGCCATGTATATACTCCTCCTTAGAGGGTTAATTATCTTGAAGTATCCAACGCTACGCCAGCATTGATTTATAGACGTGCCCATATGTCATCAAAAGAAACTTTAAAAGACCGCGTGTATCTTGTTGATGCGAGTATTTATATATTTCGTGCCTGGTTTTCCTATCAGGATGATGTGACGGACAGCAGTGGCCACCTGGTGAATGCAGTGTTTGGTTATGCAGACTTTCTTACCAGTCTGTTGCGTCAGCTAAAGCCACGCTATATTGCCTGTGCTTTTGACGGTAGTTTAGCGACTTCATTTCGCAATGAAATTTACCCTGCTTACAAAGCCAACAGAGAGCCTGCACCAGCAGAACTAAAATATCAGTTTGATCTATGTCGCCGCTTGACCCGCGCACTGGGTATTGCTGAATATTCCAGTGACCGATTCGAAGCGGATGACATCCTCGGTACTATGGCATCGATGATGAGGGCAGAGCAGCACCCTGTTACTGTAATTACATCAGATAAAGATCTTACCCAGTTGTTGCAGCATGAGCAGGATATCTGGTGGGATTTCGCACGCAATATCAAACTTGATCACGATGGGGTCGAGCAACGCTATGGCGTCAAACCCTGGCAGATAGCTGATCTGCTGGCTCTTGCCGGTGATGCGGTCGACAACATTCCGGGTATTCCCGGTATCGGGCCAAAAACGGCAGCGGGTCTATTGCAGCGCTACAATAGCCTTGAGGGTATATACAACAACTTGCATCAGGTAGATGATTGCGGCCTCAGAGGTGCAGCGAGAATTAAGAGACTACTGATTAAACATGAAACCGATGCGTACCTTGCGCGACAATTAACAGTAGTCTCGGATCAGGTGCCGTTGCAGAGTACACCCTCCTGCCTTGACTGGCAGGGTGTCGATAGAACGCAGATTAAAGAAATTTCAGATGAAGTGGGTTTCAGTAGCTTCCGGCGCCGCTACTGGTTGGGGGCATTGTCATGATTCCTTATCAGGTGCTTCGTCATCAGTCTGTTTTTTAGCTACTGGTTTCTTCTTTGCCAGTTTTTTCTCTTCTTCTTCAGCGGCTTCCTTGCGCATCGCCGATATCACCATTTCGGTGGTGGTGCGGAAATCAATCTTTCCACTACCCATCTTGGGTAGTTCATCAAAGACAATGTATCTTTTCGGCATTGAGATGGCATGAAGTTCTTTTGACAGCTTCCGGTTGAGTTCTTTTATATCAAGGTCAATGGTCATCGCAACGACAATCATGGCACCTTTGCGGGCATCGGGTACTTCAACCACACAACACTCCTGATCATCAGGTATATGCTTTAATAGAACAGATTCAATCCTCACCAGGGATACCATTTCACCGCCAATTTTAGCAAAGCGCTTTAATCTGCCTTTGTGCCAGAGGAAGCCGTCTTCATCAAACACGCCCATGTCGCCGGTTTCATACCAGCCATTTTTTACTTTAAGAGCAGTTTCTTCCAGATCGTCGAGATAACCTTTCATCACCAGGTCTCCTTTGACCAGGATGTTACCTTCTTCCCCGGTAGGCAGATCTTTGCCGGTATTGATGTCAGTGATACGGACCTGAATGTTTTTAAGTACACGGCCGATACTGCCGGGTTTATTCGCTCCGGGCAGGTTAGCGCTTATTACCGGGCTGGTTTCAGTTGCCCCATAGGCTTCAAGAATTTCAATACCGTGTTTCTCCTGATAGGCATCACGCAAGGTCGCTGGCAGTTTGTCGGCACTGGCGACGATGGCAGTAATCGATTTGAAATCATCAGCACGCGCCTGTTTAAGATAACCCATGAGGAAGAATGGCGTGCCAAACACCAGCGTGGCTTTCTCTTCATGAATGATGCGAACTATAGTTTTGAAGTCGAGAGGGTTGGCGTAAACAATCACTCTCATTCCCATTTTTATCGGTAACCACAGGTTTGCCATGTGCCCAAAGACATGAAAATAGGGCAGGATTGCGAGCATCCTGTCTTCATGTTTGAAGGCAAAAGCATCCAGTCCTGTGTCGATGTTGGATGAGAGGTTTTTGTGGCTGAGTTCTACGGCTTTAGGGGCTTTTTCACTACCGCTGGTGAACAATATTACAGCGGTTTCTTCAAGCCCTCCTTTATGAACCAGGCAACGAAGAAGGAATGTTGGTAATTTTGCTTTGGCAGCCGCCATGATTTTTTCGAATAGAGAAACGGATTCAACCAGGTCTTCGATGAAAACCATACCGGGAACCAGGCGGCAACCGAGTTTCTCCAGCAAAGCTCGGGAGGTGATGATGGTGTGGAAATTACATTTATGTTGGGCGAATTCAGCATTTTCAGCGGCACCAGTGGAATAATTAATCATCACAGGTACTTTGCCGGCAAATAAGGTGCCGATAATAGTCAGGATGCTGCCGCTGGAATTCGGAATCATCACGCCAAGATAGCCATCCTTATATTGGCGGAAGCGACGGGCCAACAGTAGCGCTCCAATCAGGGCACGCCCATAAGTGATGTTCTTCCGCATGTTGCGATCAACTATGGCAATTTCTGATGAGTATTTTTTTGCTGATGTAATGAACATCTGATGCAATGGCATCATAATTCTGTCCTTTAACCTGATTAAACGTATTTGTACTGATTGTTACCAACCCTGTTGCCGAGGTCAAATCAAGAGTTGAAATTATTTTGTGGTAGAGTATGCCGCCCCGGGAGGCTGCTCATTGAAACCAGTAAGCTTCCAGGGCACTTCTAAACCAGTAAGGATTGAATTATGTACTATATAAAAATAAAACTTGTTGCCAGAATACTTACAGGCTTACTGGTTTATAACCTGTCTTTTGCAGAAGAAGTTGTCTACCTCAAATCGGCAGAACCCTGCATGGTGGAGGCCTATCCGGCTCCTGAGGCCCCACCCTTGCCAGAAAAACTTAACTGTGGTGAAAGAGTCACGATTCTTGAGCGGCGAGGCCCGATTGTGAGAGTTCAGATTGGCGAAGATAAAGTCGTATGGGTCGTCTCCAAAAATACTACCCCGGATGTCCCGGCTGAACTGGAGATCCTGCGCCTGATGGATTACCAGAAGAAGATAGAAGGGGAGCTGGCAGTGTTAAATGACAAGGTCAAAGCACTTAGTGAAACTAGTGAAAAACTGATCAATGCGCTGATTGCGGCTGAGGCGGCGAAGAATAACAAATGAAAGTTTCAGGTTCCAGGTCCTATTGCCTGCCTGAAAGGAAATAATT